>CAIVAX010000230.1 GCA_903903935.1 uncultured Hyphomicrobiales bacterium
CACAATGGTAATGCGATCGCCTGGACCAGCTCCAGAATCCCACAGGCCATTAAGGGCTGTTTCCATATTGGCAGCCAAAACCGTCCGTCTGGCGGGAATGGGATCGGGCACAATCGTCAGACTGGACAAGGGAGCGGCAAACAGCGTTTGATGGGGATGCAGGCAAAATACATTCAGCCCAATCCATTCGGGCGGGCCCTCTTCGACAAGACCCACTGCGGAATAGCCATATTTGACCGGAAAGGGGAATTCACCCTCCTGCATGGGGGCGCGCATGCGCTCATATTCCGAGGCGGGGACGCGGCCGCGAAACACCAATCTTTCCGTACCCCGGCTAATCCCAGACCAGAGTGTGCGGATCATGGCGCTCCCCGGCTCAGCCTCTGGGCGGGCAATCTCACGCAGGCTCGCGCGGCCGGGGGCTTCATACCAAAGCGCTTGTGCGGGGGCCAATACAGGATCTTTCACGGGCTCCTTGGCTTGACCGGAAGAAGAGGGCATAGGATTGGGCCTTACGAGATGAGATGCTAGAGACAGACGCAGAGCCAACCGATTTGCACCGCCCTAGCATGGGTAGCAGCACAATGGCATGGCAGAATGGCACGACAGACGACGAAGACCATAGCACAATTACCTCAAAGGATACGCAAGCCGCATGACATCAGTTTTCCAGTCAGATGAGAATAGCGGCACGCCCTCCTCGGCTTTGACACCTGCAGGGTTGCAGACCCTGCGCCAGCTCAAGCAACGCCGCGTGGCTGTGGGCCTGCTCAATGGGGGGACTTATCTTGGCCTGATGGTCTGGCTCGCCACTATATTGGGTGCGCAGGGCTGGAGCTGGATCGATGTGATCATGTTCTTGTGTTTTGCACTGGCCGCTCCTTGGAGCGTGCTAGGATTTTGGAATGCCGTTTTGGGCTTGTGGTTGTTGCAAGGTCGCAAAGATGCCATTGCTCTGGCCGCGCCTCACGCGCTGACGATATCGAAGCAAGAGCCTCTGCATAAGACAACGGCTCTTTTGATGACCTTGCGCAATGAAGATCCCTCGCGCGCCTTTGCGCGCCTTGGCATTATTAAGCGCAGTGTGGATGCAACTGGTCAGGGCGCTCAATTTGGCTGGTTCCTCCTTAGCGATAGCGACAATCCACACGTGGTTGCGCAGGAACAAGCCGCCTTTGACCAATGGCAGGCGCAAAATGCGCCCGATGCGGCGCGCATGATCTATCGTCGCCGCGCACTCAATACGGGATATAAGGCTGGCAATGTCCGCGATTTTTGCGAGCGCTGGGGGCAGGATTATGAATTCATGCTGCCGCTCGATGCTGATAGTTTAATGAGCGGCGAGACGATTGTGCAAATGGTGCGCATGGCGCAGGATCATCCCAAAATAGGGATTTTGCAATCTCTTGTTGTGGGCGCACCCTCGCGCAGTGCCTTTGCCCGCATCTTCCAATTTGGCATGCGCCATGCGATGCGGCCCTATACTTTGGGCAGCGCCTTTTGGGCGGGCGATTGCGGACCCTATTGGGGACATAATGCACTGCTGCGCATTGCGCCTTTTCTGGCTCATTGTGACGTGTCTAAACTTGCCGATGGCAAACCCATTCTCTCGCATGATCAGATCGAAGCGGTTTTAATGCGGCGCGCTGGCTTTGAAGTGCGTATCTTGCCCGAAGAATGCGGCAGCTATGAAGACAATCCGCCCACTTTGCTGGAATTTACCCAACGCGATACGCGCTGGTGTCAGGGCAATTTGCAATATCTCCAATTATTAAATCTGCCTGCACTTGAGCCCATGTCGCGCTTTCAGCTCCTATGGGCGATTGCCATGTTTTTGGGCCTGCCGTCTTTCACATTGATGATTGGTCTTGCGGCATTCAAGCCCTTCGATGGTGAATCTCTGGCCCAATTTCCTGTCCAATCGGCCTTAGGTTTTTATCTGGCCTTCTTGCTGATGTATCTTTCGCCTAAATTGGCAGGCTTTCTTGATATTGCCCTCACCTCTGGCGGCATGGCGCGCTATGGCGGAGGGCTGCGCTTTACTTTGGGCGTTGGCGTTGAAATCATCTTTGCCTTTCTGCTGGGCGCGATTTCGACCTTCCGCACCAGCCTGTTCATGATTGGTCTTCTGATGGGCCGCAGCGTGACTTGGAATGGTCAATCGCGCGATGCGCATTCTCTGCCCTTGGCAATTGCCTTTGCGGGGCTCTGGCCGCAATTATTGTTTGGTGTTCTGATCAATGGCTTGTTTCTCTATTGGTCAGCGGAACTCTTTCTCTGGGCCCTGCCGCTGACTTTAGGTTATCTTCTGGCTATTCCCTTTGCTATGCTGACAGCTGATCCAAAACTGGGTGAGCTGATGACTCGTTTGCATCTCTGCGCTGTGCCAGAAGAGATCAACCCGCCTGCAGAAATTGCCAGCCTCTCGATCCAAGAGCGGAGCGCGTCCCTATGACACTCTCAGACATCTGGCGCACTCTGGCTGCAAGAGCGCGCGAATGGCGCGCTTTGGCACGCTCGATCAAGATTTATCATTTGGACCGCGCCCATCATCGCGCCATGGATCGCCTCTATAGCCAGTTCATCAAGCCCGGCGATCTGGTGTTTGATATTGGTGCGCATGTGGGCGATCGCATTTCTTCTTTCCGCCGTTGCGGTGCCAAGGTTGTTGCGCTTGAGCCTCAGCCCGGACCTTTGCGGGTGATTGGCTTTCTGCATGGGCGCGATCAGGATGTGCAGATTCTGGCCAGTGCGGCGGGGGCTGAAACAGGCATGCTGACCCTGAGCATAAATTCCGCCAATCCCACTGTCTCGACAGCCTCAGACGCCTTTGTCAGCGCGGCGCAAAATGCCAAGGGCTGGGAAGGACAAGTCTGGGATCATCAAATCGAAGTTCCGGTGACAACATTAGATGCGCTGATCAGCCAATATGGTCTGCCAAAATTCATCAAGATTGATGTTGAGGGCTTTGAACATACAGTGCTGATGGGTCTCTCGCGTGCGGTTCCTGTTCTCTCATTTGAATTTACAACAATCGCCCGCGATGTTGCGCAAGATTGTCTCGATCGGGTTGTGATTCTTGGCTATAGCCATTTCAATGTGGCTTTGGGGGAATCGCAAAAAATGGTTTTCTCGCGTCCCGTTGATCTGGCCCGCATGAGCGCTTGGTTGGCGACGATTCCCCATGAGGCCAATTCTGGTGATGTCTATGCGTTTGTCTCACCCTGAGCTTTCTCTTAAGGTTGTCTTGCAGAGGTTTCGTCTCATGAATCGCATGTCAGGATCATTGATATTTGCGCCCCTCTCTTCAAATCGCACAGCTTTAAAGCTGCTGGCCCTGCTCACAGGCAGTGTGATGCTGCTGTGCTCTGCCCCTCTGGCTCAAGCGCAAATTGCTGAGGCCAATGAATTGGCTGTGCAGATTACCAATAAGAGCGAGCCCGAATTATGCGCTGAGCGCGACAATGTCGCACTGGAATTTGCTTCGCCCGAGGTGCGGCGCTTTCGCTTACAGGCCGTTCATCCCGCCTATATTGGCACCATCGCTGTTGATCGGTGGGCGCCCGATTTCACCTCTTGCGATATGTCGCATGATCCCAATTTCAAAGCCGATCATTCGCGCCGGATCACCTTTTACGAAACGCCTGATTTCTGGCTGACGGGTTATACATTCCCCTCCTTCTGGCGGCCCAATAGCGTGCCTGTGCGTGTGGGCGATCGTGTCGAACAAGGCTTGCATCTCATTCAAGTCTGGATGCGCCATCGCGAAAGAGCCGAGGAAGTTCTGGTGCTCTATCCCCCCGATGGCTATTGGCGGGCCCGCCCCATGCCGTTTCGCGATATGCGCTGGACAGCCTATGGCTCGTCCTTCCTCATTGGACCTGTTGAAGTGCAAGAGCGCCCCATTGTCGCGCTCAAAGACATTGCCTTTGATCCAGAGAGCAAAACCTTCACGCTGAATTTTGTGCGCGGCGGTCAAGCAAAGATCAAAATTGATACTATTGATGATGAGCGCAATGTGCTCGACATTTCCTATTCAGGCGCCATGCCGGGCAATCTGCCCTTTGCCGCTATGCGCTCCATGTACACAACGCAGTTTAATTCCGATGTGGCGCAAGTGGCTTGGCGCACCAAAGGCGGCGCGGGCTGGGGCGAATCGCCGATCATGAATTTCAAAAGTGTGGCAGCAACGGAAATCTGGGCTGGGCGGCATGTGCCCTCGCTGCATAATCTGAGCGCGCCCGATATGGTGTTTGGCAAATTCTCCTCACAGCCTGCGCGCTAAGATATGTCGCAGATGCGCAGAGCAACTGCGGGCCAACAAGCGCCGATCCATCGGTTTGAGTGGATCGATGCGCTGCGTGGCCTGTCTCTGCTGGCGATGTTTGCTTATCATCTGATCTGGGATCTGGCTTTCTACGGGCTGATCACCCGCGAGATTCCACTCAGCCCTGCCTTCAAACTATTTGGCCATGCCATTGCAGCGAGCTTTTTAACTTTGGTGGGTATGAGCTTGGTGCTGGCCCATCAAAACGGCTTGCGCTGGTCGGCTTATTGGCGGCGTCTGGCTTGGCTCATATTGGCCAGTGCGGCGATCAGTCTGGTGACTTATATTTTGTTTCCCAGCAGTTTTATTTTCTTTGG
>CAIVAX010000231.1 GCA_903903935.1 uncultured Hyphomicrobiales bacterium
CACACATCTTCAAGCAGCACACGGACCTGATTGGCTGTTTTGGCCATTGTCGAGTCGAGCTTGAAATCTGCAAAAGTGGCAAAGCCAAGCAAGCGCGCTCGCTCAGCGCGCAAATGCACAATTTGCGCAATCAAAGGCCGATTGTCATGGGCCGCCTCATGTTCGCCGCGCGTGATCCAAGCTTGAAAGGCTTTTTGACGCAAATCGCGGCGCGACGAGAATTGTAAAAAGGGCTCAATGCTCGATCGTGCAAGGGTGATGATCGCGCGGGCGGAGAGATTGCGCTCTTTTGCCGCTTGCGCTGCACTGTCAATTTGACTTTGCGACAGGCCAGCCAAATCCTCCTCGCTTTCGAGGCGCAAATAAAAGCTGGACTCATCATGCAAGACATTTTGCGAAAATTGCGTTCCCAGCGAGGCCAATTGCGCAATAATGTCGGCCAGCCGAGTCTTTTGTTCCGCTCCCAATTGGGCGCCAGAGCGAATGAAGGCGCGCCGCGTGAGATCGAGTACGCGCAGCTGTTCGGCACTCAGCCCAGCATGATCTCTGTTGGCCCAGACCTGTTCGACGCGCTCAAACAAGGCACTATTCATATAGATTGCGCTCGAATGGCGCGCCAGAATGGGCGAAATATCGCGCTCGATGGCTTGCAGCCCCTCATTGGTATGAGCGGAAGCGAGCGTCCAAAACACTTGGTTGACTTGCTCCAAGTCATGGCCAGCGCATTCGAGCGCTTCAATGGTATTGGCAAAATTGGCCGGCTCTTGCCTTTGGATAATGGCTTCGATCTCTGCTTTATGAGCCTGCAAGGCCTGCTCAAAAGCGGGGCGAACATGCTCGATGCGGATGTCTTCAAAGAGCGGCAAGCCAAAGGGGCCAGTCCATTCTTGCAATAAAGGGTTTGTCATTACTGTCTCACGGCAAAGCTTGCTAAGAATCATCCCTCCCAAGGGATTGGGGAGCGTGTGAGCTTATTATAATCCGCTCCGTTGTGCATTCACACTCCCCGCACAAAGTCTTATCACTCTTCCATGCTTGACGGATCTCGATCTTGACGGATCTCGTGGCAGGCAATACTTGCCCTTGTTATGCAAACAAACCATCCCCCCGCACAACAAGGCCCTGCTGCCTCCGGCACGATAGAGATGGATGCGCCAGTCACCCAACGCGAAATTCGCTTGGTCTATGCGGGTTTCATGGTGATTATGGCTCTGGCTGCCTTGGATCAGAGCATTGTCTCGACGGCCTTGCCGCGCATCGTCAGTGATTTGGGCGGCGTGGCTTATCTCTCTTGGATCGTGACGGCCTATGTGCTGGCCTCTACCTCCGTTATTCCCCTTTATGGCAAACTCAGCGATCAATATGGCCGCAAGCCGCTGATCTATTCTGCCGTGGTGATTTTTCTCATCGGCTCGGTGATGTGCGCCTTTGCGACTTCCATGTTGCAACTGTTGATCTTCCGCGTGATTCAGGGCTTGGGGGCAGGGGGGCTGGTGCCTTTGTCGCAGATCATCATTGGTGATCTTGTGCCTCCGCGCGAGCGTGGCCGCTATCAGGGCAATATCGGCATGGTCTATGCCGTTGCCATTATGGGCGGGCCGGTTGTGGGCGGCATTATCGCCGATACACTCTCCTGGCATTGGATCTTTCTGATCAACCTGCCCATTGGTCTGGCAGCTTTAGTGATGATTGCCTTCACGCTGCGTCGTCGGCATGTGCCACGTCGCCGGCGGATTGATTTTCTTGGTGCCGCACTGCTTGCGGGCGCAACTTCAGGTCTCTTGCTAATGCTCAGTCTGGGCGGACGTGTGTGGCCATGGCTGTCGTTGGATTCACTAGCTATGGCGATGGGCACGCTCGTGCTCATTGGCCTCTTCATCTGGCGCGAGAGCCATGCGGAAGAACCGGTCATGCCGCTTGTTTTGTTCCGCAACAAAGTCTTTGTGATTGCCGTGCTCGTCACCGCGCTCACCTTTATGAGCTCGCAAGGCTCCAGCGTTTATTTCCCGCTGTTCTTTCAAATTGTCTATGGCGTCAAAATGTCCAATTCGGGTTGGTTATCGGCCCCTTTGATGATTGGCATTGTCATTTCGGCCCGCGTCAATGGTCAGATTGTTGTGCGCACCGGACGTTATAAAAAGACGATGATTGGTGGCCTGTTCATGGGCTTTGTTGGCTATATTTGTCTGGTCTCTGCCGCCTTCACTGCACAACCCATTTATCTCATCGAAATCTGTTTGATCGTGATCGGGCTATCGTTTGGTATGGTCAATCCGAATATGGTTGTGGCCGTGCAAAATGCGGTTGAGCCTCATCATATGGGCGCAGCAACAGCCTGCACCACTTTCTTCCGCGCTTTGGGCGGGGTGACAGGTGTGGCAGCCTGTGGCGCTATTCTCACAGCCAGCCTGTCAGATCAGTTTGCCTCAACCACAATGCCAGGCCAGGTTGATGGCGCAACTTTGCTCAAGGGCGGCATTGTGCAGGTGATGGCTTTGCCACCCGAGGCCAATCTGGTTGCCGTTGAGATTTATCGCCATGCCATTGCCTCAGCTTTTGCTCTTGGCATACTCGGCTCATTGCTCGCCTTCCTCTTCACTTTGTTTTTGCCTGAATTGCCCTTGCGAACAAAAATAGGTCGCTATGAGGAAGCCAAGACGGAGCCGCAG
>CAIVAX010000232.1 GCA_903903935.1 uncultured Hyphomicrobiales bacterium
CTCGAAATTCAGGCCACCAAGCCTTTAGGCAATCAGCGCGATCTGGCGCTGGCCTATTCGCCGGGCGTGGCGGCTGCCTGTGAGGCGATTGTGCAGGATCCAGCCCAAGCGGCGGAACTGACCATTCGGCAAAATCTCGTGGCCGTGATCACCAATGGCACGGCCGTTGTGGGATTGGGCGATATTGGGCCTTTGGCAGCTAAGCCGGTGATGGAAGGCAAGGCTGTTCTGTTCAAGAAATTTGCCGGCATTGATGTGTTCGACATTGAGATTGCCGAGAAGAATGTCGAAAAACTCGTCGATGTGATTGCCGCACTCGAACCCACTTTTGGTGGCATTAATTTGGAGGACATCAAAGGCCCCGAATGTTTTGATGTCGAGCGCATGTTGCGTGAGCGCATGCAGATTCCCGTCTTTCATGATGATCAGCATGGCACGGCGATTATCGTTGGTGCGGCGGTCAGTAATGCGATGGAGCTGTCGGGCAAAAAACTCTCCGACGTTAAAATTGTTGCCTCGGGCGCGGGCGCAGCTGCGTTGGCCTGTCTCAATCTTTTGGTGGCACTGGGCGCCAAGCGTGAAAATATCTGGGTCACGGACCTTGAAGGCGTGGTCTATGAAGGCCGCAATAAGCTGATGGATCCTTACAAGGAGATCTATGCGCAAAAGACCGATGCGCGCACCTTGTCAGAGGTGATTAGTGGGGCCGATATTTTTCTGGGTCTGTCCGCGGGCGGTGTGTTGAAGAAAGACATGGTCAAGGCCATGGCCCCGCATCCGCTTATTCTGGCGCTGGCCAATCCTTATCCAGAGATCATGCCCGAAGAGGCGCTGGAAGTGCGCCCCGAGGCGATGATCTGCACGGGCCGCTCTGATTACCCCAATCAGGTCAATAATGTTTTGTGCTTTCCCTATATTTTCCGCGGCGCTTTGGATGTGGGGGCGACCACGATCAATGAGCAGATGAAAATTGCGGCGGTAAAAGCGATTGCACAATTGGCGCGTGAAGCACCTTCGGAAGTTGTCGCGCAGGCCTATGATGGATCAGCGCCGCTGTTTGGCGAGCATTCGCTCATTCCCTCGCCTTTTGATCCGCGCTTGATCATGCGCATAGCCCCTGCTGTGGCGCGCATGGCAATGGAGACAGGCGTTGCACGCAAGCCAATTGCGGATTTCAAAGTCTATGAAGATTCGCTCTCGCGGTTTGTGTTCCGCTCCGGCTTCATCATGAAGCCGGTGTTTGCCAAGGCACAAAGCAATCCTAAGCGCGTGATCTATTGCAATGGCGAAGATGAGCGTGTGCTGCGCGCTGTGCAAGTCGTGCTGGAAGAGGGGCTCGCCAAGCCCATTCTGATCGGCCGCCCGCATGTGGTTGCCGAGCGCATTGAACATTTTGGTCTCTCGATCCGGCCTGATCGGGATTTTCAATTGCTGCATCCAGCCGATCATCCCCGCCATAATGATTATGTCGCGGGTCTCTTGGATCTGTGTGGCCGTAAAGGCGTGACGCCCAATGCCGCCCGTGCGCTGCTGCGCGCCAGCATGACAGCGATTGGCGCTATGGCTGTGCGCTCAGGCGATGCGGATGCCATGCTGTGCGGTCTGGAAGCGCGCTTTGATACGAGTGCCAAGATCTTGCGCGATATCATTGGATTTGGTCCTGATGTGCATGAATATTCTGCGCTCAGCCTGATCATCAGCCAGAGAGGCGCTTATTTCCTCGCCGATACACATGTGCGCAGTAATCCCAGTGCCGAGGAGATTGCTGATATGACCACACATTGCATTGATCATATTCGCCGCTTTGGATTGGAGCCAAAAGTCGCGCTCTTGTCTCATTCAGATTTTGGCAGTGCGGATACGGAGACAGCGCTGAAAATGCGTCAGGCTCTTGGTCTTATTCAAACCCGGCATGTTAAAGTTCAGGCCGATGGTGAAATGGCAGCCGATACGGCGCTTGTGCAGGCTATTCGGGATCAAATGTTGCCGCAATCCACGCTGAAAGGTGAAGCCAATCTTTTGGTCATGCCCAATCTGGATGCAGCCAATATTTCGTTCCAGCTGCTCAAAGTTGTTGCCGATGCGCTTCCCGTTGGGCCTATTCTGATTGGCACAGCCTATCCTGCGCATATTCTCACGCCCTCAGTGACGGCGCGCGGCATTGTCAATATGACCGCCATTGCTGTGGCTGAAGCGCAAGCCTATGCTAAATGAGAGTGCCTCACTGAGCGGCTTTTAAATCTCAGGCAGGCTCGCCATATTGGTCTTGATCTCATCAAGCGTCGGCAAGCCTGCCTCATTGCCCAAATGTTGAATCTTATGGGCTGAGGCTGCTCTTGCGAAACGGAAATGATCGCTCCATTTGCCTTGGCGATGATCAAGATAAGCGGCCAGATAAGCGCCGTGAAACACATCGCCCGCACCTGACGTATCGATGATCCGATCACTTGGGATGCGGAGGGCCGGCAGGCGCGAAATCACGCCCTCTTCATCATACCACAGCATGCCACGCTCGCCTTGCGTCACAGCGCCGATTTTGCAGCCGCGTGATTTGAGATAGGCCAGCATGGCCTCATCACTCAAATTCATCTGCTCGCACAGACGCTCAGCGACAACTGCGACATCGATATATTGCAAAAGCTCATGCGTATTGCCGCGCAGGCCGCCACCATCCAATGAGGTGAGAATGCCTGCCTTGCGGCAGCGTTTGGCATAATCCAGCGCCGCTTCTTCCATATGCCCATCCAGATGCAGGGCTTGGCAATTGGTGAGATCAATTTGCGGGGCAGCTTCGAGATAATCAGCATCGCGGGCGCGCAGAATGGCTCGTTTGCCATGATTGGGCATAATGAAAGAGAGGGAGGAGCGCGAGACTTTGCGCGGATGGAGCGTAATGCCATAAATTTTGGCCATGTCACGAAACATATGGCCCAGCCAATCATCCGCCAGTGAGCAGATCATATCGACGTCATGACCTAATTTGGCGCAGGCAAAGCCGGCTGTCACCGCATTGCCACCGAAGGAAACGGCATAATCTTTTGCCACATCCTTGGCATCGCCCGTTGGGATCACATCGGTCAGCATGGTCACATCAATATAAGTGTGACCGATAAACAGCGCCTGCATGGGCATGGTCCTGAAATGATGCAGCGTGACTAGAAGA
>CAIVAX010000233.1 GCA_903903935.1 uncultured Hyphomicrobiales bacterium
GCAATCTGTCGGCGCGCCTCGGTCATATCAATGTTTTGCGCTTTCATCATCCTCTCAGCCATAAATTTTTGCCGGTCTGTATCGATCCGCTCGGGCATCATATTATTGATCGTCACATTATCGATGATCACCTCTCTGGCGACAGACTTTGAAATTCCCATCAGTGCTGTTCTGGCCGCAGTGGACAGGCCCATATCGGCAAAGCGCGGCGATTTAACCATGGCTGAGCGAATATTCACAATGCGGCCAAAGCGCCTTTGCCGCATGCCGGGGATGAGCGCCCGCATGAGAAAGACGGCGGGCAGCATATTGGCATTGAGAGCCCCCTCCCATTCCTTGGGGCCCCAATCGACAAATTTGCCGGGCGGTGGACCCGCATTATTATTGATCAGAATATCCGCATCTGGGCAGGCAGCGATGAGCCGATCACGGCCCTCTTGTGTTGTAATATCGGCCTGAATGGCGGTGACTTTGACACCTGTGGAGGCATGGATCTCGCGGGCAGCGGCTTCGAGCCGTCCTTGATCGAGACCATTGATGACAAGGTCCACGCCTTCTTTGGCCAAGGACAAGGCACAGGCTTTGCCCAAACCGCGGGATGATGCGCAGACAATGGCTTTGCGCCCTCTAATGCCCAGATCCATCTGACGTCCTCCCCTTCATTTAAGGTCTTCTTTAACATAAAGGCCTGTGAATTGAATGCCGGGGGAGCAAAAAATTGACGCTGCCTTGGCCCCATGTGGTACTCCTCCTCATGGTCATTTGAATGCACAGGATTGGACCGCTAAGGGGTAGGGAATGAAGATTTGCCGGTTTAACTCCAATCGGCTGGGGGTTGTTGAGGCCGATCGTATCCGGGACGTTAGCGCTGTTCTGCAAGCTTTGCCTGAGTTAAGCTGGCCGCTGGCGCAGGGGGATCATCTGATCAGACATTTTGATCTGATCCTGCCCTTGATTCAGGCCGAACTGAGCAAATCCGATCTTCCCGAATTTGCTTTGGACCAAGTGGCGTTTGATGCGCCCATCGCCAATCCGTCCCATATTATTGCCGCCCCACTCAATTATGCTTTGCATGTGCAGGAATCGCAGGATCCGGCAATCAATCACGGTGTGCATATGCCCGATCATGAGGGCTTTGCGACGCCGATTGATAAATATGGTCTGTTTCTCAAATCCCAATCAGGCTTGGTGGGCCCTCGTCAGGGAGTCGAATTACATTGGCCCGGCCGGCGCAATGATCATGAAGTCGAGCTGGCTGTCATCATTGGCAAAAGCGGAAAACGAATTGAGCGCGCCAAGGCTATGGATCATGTCCTAGGCTATTCGATCGGCCTTGATATCACTGTGCGCGGGCCAGAGGATCGCAGCTTTCGCAAATCAGCCGACAGCTATTCCGTGCTCGGCCCCTATTTGGTGACGGCCGATGAGATTGCCGATCCGCATCAGCTGGATCTGAGCTTGAAAGTGGATGGTGAGCTGCGGCAATCCTCGAACACGCGCCATCTAATTGTCGACATTCCAGATCTCATCAGCCGGGCGTCGCATGTCTATGCTTTATATCCGGGTGATATTATCATGACCGGAACGCCCGAGGGCGTGGCTGAGATTGTGCCGGGCAATCTGATCGAGGCTGACATTACCGGCATTGGGCAGATGAAAATTCGCATAAAATGAATTAAGATCGAGTGATCAAGTGCGCACAGAGCGCACACATAAAGGGAGAGGCAAGCATGTCAGAGGCATTATCGCTGCATTATAGTCTAACGCCCTTGTCGCAACATATTGGCGCGGAAATTCACGGCATTGATTTTAGCCAGCCGCTCGATCAGCCTGCGATAGAATTCATTAACAAGGCTTGGCATGATCATCTTGTGCTGGTGGTGCGCAATCAAAAGCTTTCTCAGGCAGATTTGCTGCGCGTCACCTCCTATTTTGGCGAGATAGGACATTTGCATCGTCCGCCCAAATATTTCCCGCCTGGCTTTTCATCCATTTTGCCGGACATTATGTTGATCTCCAACATACGTGAAAATGGCGAGCCCATTGGCGCTCTGCCGGATGGCGAGATGATGTTCCATCATGACATGATCCATGCGGAGGTTCCACATAAGGGCACTATGCTCTATTCAGTCGAAATTCCTTCACAAGGTGGCGATACTTTATTTGCCAATGGCTATGCCGCTTATGACAGCCTTGATGCGTCGATGAAAGCGCAGCTCGAGGGGCGCAAGGCTTTGCATCATTACAATTATGGTTCGACCGTAAAGGGTGACGGCAAGGGCACAGAGGCCTTTGGCGAGGCTATGCATCCAGTCTTTCGCACCCATGATGTGACTGGTCGCAAGGCAGTTTATGTCAATCGCTTGATGACGGTTGGCATTGTCGATATGCCGCAAGATGAATCCGATGCTTTGCTCAATGCCGTTTATGATCACGCCGAAAAGCCAGAATTTATCTATGCCCATCAATGGCAGGTCGGCGATATTCTGCTATGGGACAATCGCTGCTCATCGCATGCGCGCACAGATTTTCCTGATAGCGAGCGCCGCTTAATGCTGCGCACCACAATCAAGGGTGATGCGCGCCCGGTGTGATCAGATGTGTCAGACAGCCTCTGCCAGCAAGGACAATTGCTGGCGGCCCGCATCGCCATTGAGATCGGTAAGCGGGGTGGGATAATCACCAGTGAAGCAATGATCGGTAAATTGTGGCCGCACAGGATCGCGGCTCTCATGACCAACGGCGCGATAGATTCCATCCACCGATAAGAAGGCCAGACTATCGCAGCCGATGAAGCGGCGCATTTCCTCAAGGGAATGATTGGCGGCGAGCAATTTTTCGCGCTTGGGCGTATCAATGCCGTAATAATCAGGATGGGTGATGGGCGGCGAGGAAATGCGGAAATGCACTTCTTTGGCACCCGCATCGCGCATCATCTGCACGATTTTGACCGAGGTCGTGCCGCGCACGATGGAATCATCGATCAGCACAATCCTTTTGCCATTGACCACAGAGCGATTGGCGCTGTGCTTCATGCGCACACCCAATTCGCGAATGGATTGGCGCGGTTGAATGAAGGTGCGCCCGACATAATGATTGCGAATAATGCCTAGCTCAAAGGGAATGCCCGAGGCCTGCGCAAAGCCAATTGCAGCAGGCACGCCGGAATCGGGAACGGGGACGACGATATCAGCATCCACGCCCGATTCTTGCGCCAGTTGAATGCCCATATTCTTGCGCACATCATAGACCGAGCGGCCATTAACGATGGAATCGGGACGAGCAAAATAGATATATTCAAAAATGCAGGGCCGGGCGGGCATGGGCGGGAAGGGCTTGTGGCTTTCAATGCCGGCTTCGGAAATGACAATGATTTCGCCATTCTCGACATCGCGCTCAAATTTAGCCCCGATAATATCAAGAGCGCAGGTCTCTGAGGCGAGGATATATTTACCATCGAGCGAGCCGAGCACCAGCGGGCGAATGCCAAGGGGATCGCGCGCGCCAATCAGCTTTTTATTGGTCAGCGCCACCAGCGAATAAGCCCCTTCAATTTGGCGAAGCGCCTCAATGAAACGCTCCAGCAAAGGGGCGCGGCGGCTGCGGGCGACCAGATGCAAAATCACTTCCGTATCGGAGGTGGATTGATAGATCGCGCCATCGCGCACCAGATCACGGCGCAGGCTCAGGCCATTTGTCAGATTGCCATTATGGGCCACGGCAAAGCCACCGGCGCTCAATTCGGCAAAGAGAGGCTGCACATTGCGCAAGATTGTATCGCCCGTTGTCGAATAGCGCACATGGCCAATGGCTGCTGTGCCGGGCAGGCGTTGAATGGTTTGCTCACTGGAAAAATGATCGCCCACGAGGCCGAGGCGGCGCTCGGTGTTGAAGCGCTTGCCATCAAAAGCGACGATGCCAGCTGCTTCTTGTCCGCGATGTTGCAGAGCATGCAGGCCAAGGGCGGTAATGGCGGCGGCATCAGGATAACCAAAAATACCAAACACGCCGCATTCTTCGCGCAGGCGGTCCCCATCAAGATCAAAATCATCATTGGGCAGGTGAAGCGGGAATTGGTCGTGATGCTGGATTTCGCTCATAACCCAAGTCTCCTAAATGAATGTCTGGATCCTGACTCGACTCAGACACACAATGAACTGCCACGGATCTGTACATAATGATTGACAAGCGACTTGTCAGGATATGTCGAACTTAAGAAATGCTTTTTCCAAGGTTTGAAATCAACGCCGACCGGTTGGTGGATTGGACGGGGCTGGCACAGGGCCATCGGCCGGAGGATCGGCCTGTTCGCTACCCGGGCGTTTGAGCTTTTGCAAAATGGTGTTTTCCGGATCTTCGGGCAGCAAAGCTTTAAGCTGATCACCCATTGCTGTCAGGATAGGGCGCATGCGCGCATTGGTCACCCATTGCGGCTGACCTTTCTCTGGGACGAGCCAATTGAAAAATAGAAAGGCCACCACGCAGAGCACCAGACCGCGGGCACTGCCAAAGACAAAGCCCAAAGTGCGATCCAGTGCGCCGATCTTGGAATCCAGGATCACATCCGAGATTTTGACGGTGATCAGTGAGACAAGCACCAGAGTGACGAAGAACACGCTGGCCGCAGAAGCCGCCAAGGCAATCGTATCTTTTTGAATATAGGGCTTAATATAGGGCAGGGCGAGGGGATAAAAATAATAGGCGGCGCCTGCGGCCGTCGCCCAAGAGGCAATCGCCAAGATTTCTCTGGTGAAACCTCGCAACATGGACAGCAGAGCTGAGACCAGCACAACAACGATTATTCCAAGATCCAGATAGGATGGCATTGTTAATCAACTCACCTTCGACCCACCATTAGGCGGAGTAAAGCGCCTTATAAACAAGCAGGCTCACGACACAAGCACAAGGCCAAACCGCCCCAGGACGAGGGTCAATTTAGCATATATGCGGGCGGGAGGATGAGTTGATTCAAATTTTATTGAATCGACCTTAATGCTCGTCCCTGAGACATTAACGATCAAGCTGGGAAAGGCTCGGGCTCGGCATTGGACTTTTTCTTGGCCGATCTTTGCACGCCTTGGGCGGCAATATCGGCGACCAATTCGCCAATATGGGCACAGGATTTCACATGAATGGCCCCTGGTTCAAGGCCATCCAAACCAGAGGCGGGGGCTATCGCACCCTGAAAGCCAAGCTTGGCGGATTCTTTGAAGCGGGCTGCCGCATGGGCAACAGGCCTGATCGCACCAGAGAGCGCAATCTCACCAAAATAGACGGCATTATGGGGAAGGATCGCACCCGTCAGCGATGACACCAATGCCGCCGCTGCAGCTAAATCCGCAGCTGGTTCATTGATGCGCAGGCCACCAGCGACATTGAGATAGACATCATGCTGGCCCAAGCGCAATCCGGCATGCGCCTCCAAAACGGCGATCACCATAGCCAGACGCGAGGGCTCCCAGCCGACAACGGCGCGGCGCGGCGTGCCCAAAGCTGTGGGGGCTACAAGCGCTTGGATTTCGACCAGAACAGGGCGTGTCCCCTCCATGCCGGCAAAAACAGCCGCCCCGGCAGCCGTGCCATCGCGGCCAGCCAGAAAGAGGGCGGAGGGATTGGTGACTTCGCGCAGGCCGCCGCCGGTCATTTCAAAAACGCCAATCTCATCGGTCGGGCCAAAGCGGTTTTTGACAGCCCGCAAAATGCGGAAATGATGCCCGCCATCGCCCTCAAAGGAGACGACCGCATCCACCATATGTTCAACCACACGCGGACCGGCGATCTGCCCGTCCTTGGTGACATGGCCAACGAGAATAACACTGGCACCACTGGTCTTGGCATAGCGAATGAGCGCCTGAGCCGCGCCGCGCACTTGCGTGACAGTGCCCGGCGTTGAGTCCACAGTCTCGGTCCACATGGTCTGGATGGAATCGATGACGACCAGAGCCGGCGGGCGTCCTTGCGAGAGCGTGGTGACAATATCTTCCACGCTGGTCTCGGCGGCCAGTTCCACCGGAGCTTTAGCAAGACCCAGACGCTCGGCCCGCAAGCGAACCTGCGCTACCGCCTCTTCGCCCGAAATATAGGCGACGCGGTGTCCCTTTTCAGCCAGAGTGGCACAGGCCTGAATGAGCAAAGTCGATTTGCCAATGCCCGGTTCACCGCCAATCAGAATGACAGAGCCC
>CAIVAX010000234.1 GCA_903903935.1 uncultured Hyphomicrobiales bacterium
GATTATGGCCGCTTCAGTTGCTCTAGCATCCGCAAATAAGGAGGCTGAAATCATTTGGGCTAGCCCGCGCGAGTTATTTAACATTGTTCAGGCAGACCAAGTCGGATGTCAGATCATTACAGTGACTAATGATCTTTTGAAAAAACTTCCAACGCTTGGTTATAATTTAGATTCATACTCGTTAGATACAGTGAAAATGTTTCGTGAGGATGCAGAGAAAGCTGGGTTCAGACTTTAAAATTCGAGTGTTTGGCCAGCCCCCACGTGGTGATCCAGTTGTGATGTTAGTTGATGATTTGGTTTGAAGCTAGCGCTGGGGTGGCCGGCGAAGCTGGTTGGGGTTGCGCAGCCGGCCATTGTAGGACTTCTGGTGCAGGTGGTTGATATCTCAGGGATGAGTGCGGCCTGATCGTGTTGTAATGCCGCCGCCATCCCTCAATGACGATCTTTGCTTCCTTCAGCGTGTAGAAGATCTCGCCATTCAGAAGCTCATCTCGCAGCTTCGAGTTGAAGCTCTCACAATAGCCATTCTCCCAGGGGCTGCCGGGCATGATGTAGGCGGTCTTGGCGCCTAGTGTTGCGAGCCGGTTGCGTAAGTTATGGGCGATAAACTCCGGGCCGTTATCCGAGCGGATATGCGTTGGGATGCCCCTAAGTATGAAGAGATCCGACAAGGCATCGATTACATCCGTTGCCTTGAGCTTTCGGTTGATCCTGATCGCAAGACATTCGCGTGAGAACTCATCAATGATGTTCAACATTCGATATTTTCTCCCCTCATGCGTTCGATCTTCGACAAAGTCGTAAGACCAGACGTGGTTGGGATATTCGGGACGTAGGCGAACGCAGGATCCCTCGTTCAGCCAAAGACGTCCGCGTTTGGGTTGTTTGGAAGGTACTTTCAGCCCCTCACGTCGCCAGATCCGAGCGACCCGCTTAGCGTTCACCCTCCAACCCTTGTGCCAAAGCATCGCCGTGATCCGGCGATAGCCATAGCGACCGTACTGGATGGCTAGAGCCGTGATATCAGCGGTCAGTGCCGCCTCATCATCAGGTCTGGTTGGCTTCTTGCGCTGTGTGGAGCGATGCTGACCGAGAACTCGGCAAGCAAGCCGCTCAGAGATGCCATGCTTGGCAACCACATGCTCCACACAGGCACGGCGACGTGCGGAGCTTAGAAGTTTCCCCCTGCGGCCTCTTTTAAAATCAACTTTTCAATCGTGAGATCTGAGACCGCTCGGCGAAGGCGATTGTTCTCTGCCTCAAGCTCTTTCAGGCGCTTCACTTGATCGCCCTTCAGGCCGCCATATTCTGACCGCCAGCGATAATAGGTAACTTCCGTCACGCCTATCGATCTCACAGCTTCCGCCACTGGCCGCCCCTGTGCTGTGAGAACTTCTACCTGCCGAAGTTTGGCGACAATCTCTTCCGCCTTGTGCCTTTTCCTACCCATGCGTATTCCTCCTCAAGGCTTATAAGCCATACATCAGGGAGGACCACTTTTCAGGGGGCAGACCATGTCGAGATGCTGGAGAAAGATCTGCAGGTTCCTGTCGTACACGCTAATGTGGCACAAGCTTGGGAGATCATGAAGCGGTTGCGCGTGCATGAGCCTAAGCAGGGTCTTGGGACTTTGCTGCGTGAACTTCCTCCCATGATCGAATAGGTCAACCGATGAAGCACGTCATCATACCCTTGTTGCTTCTCGCAGCCGGAAGCAGCCCGTCGCTAGGCCAAGAGCCTCAGGGGAAGGGAGTCAGTCTTTTTGTCGGTACGACAAGCGGCGGCGGATATGATGTCTATGCGCGTGTACTCGCGCGTCACTGGGGGCGTTATCTCCCAGGTAATCCGCCCTTTGTTGTGAAGAATATGCCAGGCGCCGGCGGTCTAACCCTGGCCAATTATATTTATAATCAGGCATCACGCGACGGATCTGAAATTGCGACCGTGCAAAGCGGGGTTATATTCGAAAAGCTTTACCACACGCTTTCACCAAACGGTGCCAATGCACGATACGAGGCGCAGAAATTTGGTTGGATTGGAAGCGCGCTTCGGTCAACCTATGTGACCATCACGTGGCATGATTCCCCGGTAAAAACGCTGGAGGATGCCAGGAACAAGGATTCGGTTCTTGGCGCCTCTACGACCAGCTCGGACAATTTTCTCCTGGCGGTTCTCGGCAATAAAATGCTCGGTACGAAATTCCGGATTGTTCATGGATATCAAGGGTCAACAGCAACTGACCTTGCAATCGAGCGGGGCGAAATAAACGGGGCTGCCGGAAAAGATTGGACCACGCTTACAACTTCGCGGCCCGACTGGTTGAAAGACAAGAAGATCAATATCATTGTTCAAATGGGGATGCAGAAGCACCCTGCGATTCCGGATGTTCCCTCGGCGCTAGAGCTTGCTTCCAATGATGAAGACCGAGCCATGATGGAACTTGTTTTCGCCAAGTTCAATCTTTCTCGTCCGTTCTTCGGGCCGCCAAATATGAGTGCGAAAGTTTTGCAGGATTTCCGAACTGCATTCAGGGCGGTCGTTAAAGATGCAGATTTCTTACAAGAGGCTGAAAAAACCGGAATGGAAATCGATCCACTTTTCGGCGAAGAAGCCGAAAAATTAGTGGCTCGCTTGTTGCAGACGCCTGAGGCACAGGCGAAAAAGATGAGAGACCTGTTAACTCCC
>CAIVAX010000235.1 GCA_903903935.1 uncultured Hyphomicrobiales bacterium
CGCCGCGTGATTGCCGCTTTCTCTGATGCCAGCGATCTCTTCTCTACACTGCCCAAAGACAGATTGATGCAAATCGCGCAAAGCGCCACGGGCAGCGATACCAAAGAGCTAGAAAATGCGCTTCCCTATGTCGATCCTCGTCTTGTGAAAGATTTCCGCGCCGGAGTTGATATTTATTGGCGCACTGAAATTGCGGCAATGAAAGAACGCGGCGAGGTTGTCGACAAGTTCAATCAAGCTGACATGTTCGACTTCAGCTTCACCCCTTCGCGCTAATCACAAATTTGAATGACCTCAGGAGATTGTCCCATGACTGTGACCACGAGTCTCAATCGCAGAATCCTTCTTGCCTCCGCAGCAGCTCTTGTCCTTGGCAGCAGCCCTTCACTGGCGCAAGACTTAACCAAAGTGAAAATCGGCTGGCTGCGCTCAAGCCTGTCTTTAGTTCTGCATCCCATTGCTATGGAAGAGGGCTTTTATAAGAAGAATGGCATTGAGCTCGTGACCAAAATCGTCAGATCAGGCGATGGCTCAATCGGCCCCCAATCGGTGATGCAAGGCGAATTAGATGTCTATATTGGCGTGATCAGTGATGTTGCAAAGATCAATTCGGAAGCAAGTGAAAATAACATGCAGCCCCCCTTGGCTGTTGTCGCCCTTGGCTCACCCGGCGCAACCAATCTGGTGTTAAAAAACACTCTGCCGTTCAACGGGCTTGATGACATTAAAGGTCTGCGCATCGGCGTGAGCTCTTTGGGCTCCGCCCATCTGGTCACTTTCCGGCAATATTTGGCTGAAAAGGGAACAACCGTCGAAAAGCTTGGGCTGCGCTTGGTGGCAGTTGGCGGTGGCGAAATGCCGCCCGCTCTGCTCTCTGGTCAGATTGATGGCTTCCTTCATTCGCAACCTACACCAGCCATTGCCGTTGCAACCGGCCAAGCCAAGCTGGTTCTAGCACCCAGCCAAATGGGAGTGGCTGGCACATCTCCGAATGTCGGGATTATCGTGTCTCGCAAATGGGCCAGCGCCAATAAGGCCATTCTCAGCAAAATCGTCACCGCTTTACGCGAGACAAGCGAGGCTTATCCCTCGATCCCGAAGGATCGCATTGTGAAAATCGCCGTCACACATTTGGGCGGTGAACCAGAACAAATTGCTGGATCCTATGATTCGGTTGATCCGCGTCTCGTGCCTGGACCAAAGGGAGCTGATATCTATTGGTCCGTAGAAATGGCTGCCATGAAGGAGCGCGGCGAAGTGGGCAAGAACTTTCAGCAAAAAGACCTGTTCGATTTCGGTCTCCTGCAATAATCTCCAAGGATCATTACGATGAGCCAAACTGAGACGCGCCATCTGGCACGTTTCGCGGCCACGACTACAGCCGAGCAAATTCCCAACTCGGCGCTAATGGCCGCTCAAATGAGTCTTGCCGATGCGATTGCAGTTATGTTGGCTGCCAGTCGGCTTGGAGAGGGCTGTCAGGCCTGTGCCGATATAGCGCTCATCTCTGGTGCTGGGCCCTGCGTGCTGATCGGCCATCAAGAGCGTGTCTCTGCTCCCATGGCCGCTTTTGCCAATGGCGCAATGGCCCATGCAATGGATTTTGAAGATACGCATGACCATGCGATTGCCCATCCTCACGCCGCAGCCATCCCTGCCGCATTGGCCATCAGCGATGTGCGCGGCAATGTCTCTGGCGATGAATTGCTCGCCGCCATCAGCATATCTGCCGATCTTGTCTGTCGCATTGCCGCTTGCTTTGAGGTGAACCCAGACGATTTTGGCTGGCATACAACACCCTGGCTGGGCGTCTTTGGTGCTGCGACGGCTGCGGGGCGATTGTTACATCTCGACACAGATCAAATGCTCGATGCCTGGTCTCATGCCATGAGCCAGATGTCCTCATTCGGCGAGCTTAAAAACTCACCCACATCTCACATCCGCGCTATTCGGGATGCCTTTGCTGCCAAGGCCGGAGTAATGGGAGCGCTAATGGCGCAACGTGGCATCAAAGGATATAGCGAACCTCTGCAGGGCGGCGCTGGTTTCTTTGCGGCGATTACGCGCAATCACATTGCCCCCGAGCGATTAATCGAAGGGCTTGGCGAGCGTTTCATGGGCGCGGAAGTCAGTTTTAAACCTTGGCCAAGTTGCCGTGGCACACATGCCTATATTGATGCAGCCCTGCGCCTATCTGGACGCATTAAGATTGATCCGGCGCAAGTGACGCATATTGAAGTGGTGATCAATCAAAAGAATAAAATGCTCTGCGAGCCGCGCGCTCTCAAAATCAAACCTGATACAGCGATCAACGCCAAATTTAGTATCCCCTTCACCACAGCCTCCGCTTTGAGTCATGGCCACATCGGGCTCGACTCCTTCACGCCAGAGGCGCTAGGTGAGGAAAGGACTCTCAAACTCTCCCAGAAAGTTCACTATAGATTGGATGAAACAATTCCTCTGCGTGACGTCACACGTGGACGCCTCACCCTTCATTTAGGCGACCAAATCTATGAAGAGCAGATCATACATGCGCTGGGCCACCCTCTTACTCCCCTGACCCAAGAGACATTTCGATCCAAATTTGACGATTGCCTTGCTCATGCAGGGCTGCTTTGGGACAAACCACAATGTGAGCGGCTCTGGACTGGCCTATGGGGTATAAGGTCCAGTCCTGATGTGCGAGAGCTGACGCACCTATTGCAGGGCTGAGTTCAAACTTTCACCCTCTCTGCTTTTGAAGCCAATTGTGCAGAGCGCTTTCAATATTGAAAAGAGTCGTCATCTTAGGGAAGAGAGCTTACTTTCTCGGCTGACTTTTACTTTGTGACAAAAATCTACTAGAATAGATTGGATGATAAAACCCTATGAGGAGGATAGGCCAGATGAGAGCATTGCGTCTTGCTTTTGCTGTGGGAGCTGTTTCAGCCAGCGCGCTGGTTCTGTCTGCTATGACCGCTCTCGCCCTGACCAATGAGGAGATTGCTCGGCTGTCAGGTCCTGATCGGCAGAAAATTCTGGAGGAAGGCGCCCGCAAAGAGGGAGAGCTTTTATGGGTTGGCAGCTTTAATGAAGAAAATGCCAAACCCATTCTGCAAGGATTTGCTGCCCGCTACCCCTATATCAAGGTCAATCGCGTGCGCACTGACAGCACCAAAGCCCTGCAACGTGTGTTGGCCGAATTAAGAGCTCGCCAAGCGCGCACAGATCTCATCACCTCCAATGCCGTTGTGGAACTCAAAGAGGCCGGCGCGGTCCTCTCGTTTCGCTCGCCTGTCTTAGATCAATTTGCACCAGAGGACCGCGACCCTGATGGATTTTCAGCACCGCTCTATTTCGTCAATTATGGTCTGGCGGCCTATAATACAAATCAGGTGAGCAAAGCTGATGCGCCCAAATCCTATGAGGATCTGCTTGATCCCAAATGGCGCAGTCAGATGACCTTTGCCAGCAGCGCCAGCGGCGCTCTATTCTTTGTCAGCTTTTTGCGCATGAGTTGGGGCGATGACAAGGCGAGGGCATATCTGGAAAAGCTGTCGCAACAAAAGATCATTGGCCGCACGGAAAGTGCGCGAACAGTTTTGGGCATGGTCGCATCTGGCGAGCATAAGATCATGATCAATCCTTTTCTCACCCATGTGGGCGAGCTCGCACGCAAAGGCGCGCCGCTGGAAGTGCTCATGGCCAATCCAACACCCGTGAGCAGCACGCCGGTTCTGATGGCAAAATCAGCGCCGCATCCCCACGCCACACTCTTGCTGATCGATTATCTGCTCGATAAGGAAGCCCAAGGCATGTTGCGCGATGCTGGATATTTTCCGGCCAATCCCAATGTCGAGCCCTCACCCGAGCTCAAGCCCTATTCCCCCAAGGAAAGAGGTCTGAATAAATATATCGTCGATGATAGCAAACTTGGACTGATGATGAGCGATACGGCAACGCTCTTTCAAAAATTGTTCGAATAGGCTCAATTCTCGTCGCTGTTAAAAAATGATGATCATGGTGGTACATATGCGCAAGTGGATCTTGTCTATAACAGCCCTTCTTATGGGCTTTTCTCCCCTCTCTGCAGCCGATCTCACCATCGAGCAGATTGCCAAATTGACCGGACCGGATCGACAAAAGATTCTAGAAGAAGGCGCCAAGAAAGAGGGCGAATTACTCTGGGTAGGCAGCTTTAATGAAGACAATGCCAAACCCATGCTCGATTTGTTTGTGCAACGCTACCCCTTCATCAAGGTCAATCGCGTGCGCACCGATAGCACAAAGGCTCTGCAGCGCGTGCTGGCAGAATTTAGAGCTAAAAGCAGCAAGACTGATCTCATCACTTCGAGTGCGGTCGTTGATTTAAAGAAGGCTGGTGCAATTCAAGCTTTTAAATCTCCGACACTCGATGCCTATCCCGCCGAGGATTATGATCCGGACGGTTATTGGGCGCCCTTCGTCTTTTATTATTTTGGTCTTGCCGCCTATAACACAGATCAGGTCAAAGCGGCCATGGCGCCCAAAACCTATGAGGATCTGCTCAATCCGCAATGGAAGAGCCATATTGTTGTGAATGCCGGTTCGAGCGGAATGCCCTTCTTCATTACCTTTTTGAGAATGCAATGGGGCGATGCCAAAGCGATCAGTTACCTAGAGAAGCTGTCTGCGCAAAAAGTCATTGGCCGCACCGAAAGCTCGCGCACGGTCTTTGGTATGATGATCTCGGGTGAACACAAGATTATGATCCATCCTTTCCTCTCGCATGTTGGCGAAGCTGCGCGCAAAGGGGCCCCCGTCGATGTGACAATGGTTAATCCCGTGCCTTATACAGCGAGCCCTTTGATGCTCAACAAGCTTGCGCCTCATCCTTATGCGTCCATGCTTTTGATTGATTTTCTGCTGGATAAGGATGCTCAGTCCATCTTGCGCGATGCGGGTTATTTCCCCACCCATCCCGATGTCACGCCGGCTGAAGCAATTGCGCCTTATGTTCCAAAGACACATGGCTTGAAGAAGTTTCTTGTCGATGAAACAGAGATGGCCAATATGATGCCTGAAACGATGGCTATCTACCAACGTCTGTTTGAATAGTCACAACCCATAAACCTGAAGATCACAATCTCAAGAGTCGGTTAAAAGTGGAGCTTGCATGTCTGACATCATTGATCGCGTAGAAGTCTTTTGCCTGAATATTCCCTATACCAGCGAAGTTCGATATGCCAGCACCAGCGATACGATGGGCGCATTTGTTATCCTGCGGCTGACGACCAAAGACGGCGCAGTGGGTATAGCTGAATGCTGCTCACGTGCTGAACAGTCGAATGGGGATGACATCCACACCGTCGCCTATCAGATCGAAACTCATTTCAAGCATCGGATCATGGGAATGGATCCTCTGAGTCACGATGCCATTCTTCATAAGATTGCGAAAATCAAAAAATGCCGCGCAGCAAAGGCCTTGATTGATAATGCGCTCTGGGATCTGAAAGGAAAATTATTACAGCAACCGGTCTGGCGCCTGTTGGGTGGCAGCACCCCTAAGCCTGTTCCCATCAGCGCGATAGTCTTTGGCTATACCTCCGTGATGGAAATGGCCAAAGACGCGGCAAAGGCCGTCGCTGATCAAGGCATGCTAGGATTCAAAATCAAGACCTGGAAACGGTCGATGGAAGACGTCGATGTCGTGCGAGAAATCCGCAAGGCTGTTGGCGATGACATCTTTCTCTATGCCGATGCCAATCGCGTTTATACTGAGGGCGAGGCGCGACGCGTCTTCCCGCATTTTGCCGATTATGACATCAAAATGATCGAGGATCCTTGCAAATTTGTATCCATCACAGACATGACCCGTCTGGCCAATGAATTACCTATTCCCATTCTGGCCGATGGCTGGTTTGAAACGGCAACAGATGTTTATAATATGGCCCGAATAAATGTCATCGGCGCTGTCAGCGTCAAGATCAATAAGACCGGCATGACGCAAGCTCTTCAGCTGATTAATTTCTGCGATATGGCGGGCCTGCAAGTGGTGATTGGCACCAATACGGAATCGCGCGTTGGCACATTGCCGATGATTCATGTTTGGTCAGCTTTCAAGAACCTGCAATCCATTCCCTCAGAAACAGGATTCTATCGTCATCTTGCCGACGATGTGTTTGACGGCGAGTTGAAATATGACAGAGGCCACGTCCATGTTCCTGACGCGCATGGGTTTGGCGCGAAATTGGATGAGACAAAGCTCAAGAAATATACGGTCTGATATAAAGTTTTGATCCTTGGCATCCGAGGCAGATGTGACACAAAAAGACATAATACTAACGAAGAACAGGGAAGTGGCCGGATTAACCGGCCACTTTTTTGGCATATCCCCTTTGGTGCTTGTGCTGATCAGTCTGCTGCTGTGCATTATGCTGCCGCCGATTATTTTTCTGATCAGTTCAAGTCTCTATACGACCAATCCTGATGGCTCGTTTAGAGACTTTACTTTTAAGTTTTATACGGATCTGATCGCCAATCCGCGCTTTGGCAAAAATCTGCTCAATACATCTATCTATGCTGTGGGATCTGCCTGTGTGGCAATCTTTCTGGGTGGCCTTCAGGCCTGGATTGTCGAGCGCACCAACACGCCGCTGCGCAAATATGTTTTTTTGATTTCTACCATCTCACTGGGCATCCCCAGCGTTCTTTATACAGCCGCTTTTCTACTGCTGTTAGGCAAGACAGGCCCTGTGAACCAGATTGCCGACGCGCTGTTTGGCGTCAAACAAGCCGTCAATGTCTATAGCATGTGGGGCATGATTATTATTGAGGGCATTGATTTTGCCCCTCTCGCCTTTTTGCTTCTGGCTGCTGTGTTTCGATCGATGGATGCCTCGTTTGAAGAAGCGGCGATCATGAGCGGGGCTGCCGGTTGGCAGACGTTTCGGCGTGTGACGCTCATGCTTGCTATTCCTGGCATTTCCGCGCTGTTCATCCTCATCTTCATTCGCGCCTTTGAAAGCTTCGAAACGCCGGCACTTGTAGGACGGCCAGCGGGCATTCCTTTGCTGACAACGGATATTTATCGCGCCACGCAGGTCGATTCTCCGCCCAATTATGGACAAGCGGGAGCCTATTCCGTCGCCCTGCTCTTTATTGTTGTTATTTTGCTGGCCATTTATAATCGGATTGCCAAACAAGCGGAGCGATTTCAAACCATCACGGGCAAAGGGTTCAGGCCCCGTCTGCTTAATCTTGGTAGCTGGCGCTATGTGACATCCGCCATTCTCGTGCTGCTATTTTTCATTATTGTTGTTTTTCCAATTGCTATTGTGCTTTGGGCCTCTTTTTTGCCTTTTTACCAGCCCTTCAGCATGAAAGCCCTTGGCTTTCTCACCCTTGAAAACTACAGGGGGTTGATCAGTGCAGAATTATTGCGCACCACGCTCGTCAACACAATGATCCTGGGACTGTCAACAGCAAGCCTTGTCAGCCTCATCACAGCGCTCTTTGCTTGGCTTTCAGTCCGCCGCTATAGGGGTGCGTGGATTTTAGATCAATTGGCAACAACGCCGCTGATCTTTCCCTCGATTGTTTTAGGTGTCGCCCTCTTACAGATCTTTCTCGCCTCGCCCTTGCCCATCTATGGCACCATGGCTTCGCTGATCTATGCCTCCTCCATGCGCTATCTACCCTATGGCATGCGCTATTCTTATGCAGGCATGTTGCAGATCCATACGGATCTTGAAGAAGCGGCGGCCATTTCGGGCGCCGGCAAGATTAAAGTCTTTTATAAAATTGTGGCGCCCCTTTTGGCACCTGCGCTGATTACCTGCTGGCTTTATGTTTTTTTGAGTGCAACAAAATCAGTCTCTCTGCTGATCCTTCTGGCGGGTCCCGATACACGTGTTGTGGCGATTACGATCTTTGATCTGTGGGCGGATGGATCTTTAACAAAGCTCGCTGCTATGGGCATGAGCTGGACGCTCTTTATGGCGATTGTTTCTGGCGGTTTTTATATGATCGCCCGCCGCTATGGCGTTTCAGTCAGATAATAAGGCTTGATAACGGAAACGTACATAGAACAAAATGGCTCAAGTTACCTAATCGCAATCGAAGGCATGAGTATCATTCTGATTATCTCGAGATGTAAAATTAAACCACAGGCGCGGATTGATATGGGTGATATGAGGCAAGTAGAACAAGCGAACGCACCGCTCTACATAGCTAAGCTACAAAATAAACGTCCCGGGTCAAGCACAGGACCGATATTATTACTAAGCGCTCCTTTTGGAGAAGCC
>CAIVAX010000236.1 GCA_903903935.1 uncultured Hyphomicrobiales bacterium
AGGCTCTGGCGCAGTCAGAAACTGAAAATCAGGAATGAGCGGAGGCTCGCCTTCGCCCATATAGGTCCAGATAGCCCCGCCCTTTTCCTGCACAGGGTAGGACACCATAGGCACTTTATCGCAGAAGGGGCGCCGCTCGCCCGGCTGTTCAATGCATTTGCCATGAATGTCAAACACCCAGCCATGATAAAGGCACCGCAAGCCGCCATCTTCGACGCGGCCATAGGACAAATCCGTGCCTCTATGGGGACAATTGCGCTCAATCAGCCCCAGACGGTTCTTATCATCGCGAAACAGTACAAGATCTTCGCTCAAAATACGGATCGGCAACGGATCTCCGCCAATGGGCATTTCTTGCGACGCAGCAATCGGCTGCCAATAGCTTCGCATGAAGCGACCACCCGGTGTGCCAGGGCCCGTACGAGTTAGCAGATCACTTTGCGCCTGCGACAGCATTCCTTCCCCCATTTATATTGAGCAGCTTTGAAAGTGTGAACACCTGCGCTCAAAGAGGCATGAGCGCTCACCCAGACGGCCTGTCTTTATCTTGGCACTATGAAACATTTGCCGCTTAGATTCAACAGCTTCCTGTTCGCCTGGTCAGCAAGGGCGCGCCCTCCAGAGATCGGACAATTTCACAACGCCTGAATAGGCTTCATATAATCAGTTAGTTATCAAATCTGCAGCCTGTGCTCAGGGTCAAGGCCCGAGCTGCCCCTCTCACAAGCAAGCGCAATGAGGATCTGAGGGGAGGCAAAAGACTCGCCCTGTCGGTATGACTTATAATTTTAACACCACATCAAACCCTGATCAGCGCTGTACTATCCCAAAAGCCCTTCGATGAGAGCTAGTAGATGCATAACTCGTTTGAGACCAATTGGCACATGGCCCTGCGAGCTCTCTCTTCATTGCTGCGCTGAACGCCCGATGATTTGACGGGAGCGATCACATTACTTACCCTAGATGTATCAAAATAGACTGCTTGTGCGGGGCTAATCACCGCGCCCAAAAGCAAGTCGTGGGAGAGATCCAAGTTTTGGGAGAGTTCGATGAACAAAATGTACAAGCCTGAGGACTATCGCGACTTCGCCCATACCGGCCCGCAAACTTTGGCAGGCAAGTTTCTGCGCAGTTTCTGGCAACCCATCATCAAATCCGAAGAATTGGAAACAGGCCGGCCTAAGCGCGTTCATATTCTCAATGAATATTTCACGGCCTATCGCGGCGAAGATGGCAAGGCCTATGTCGTGCAGGATGAATGCCCGCATCGATTAACCCGCTTATCACTGGGCTGGATTGAAGAGGATGGCATTCGCTGCTTCTATCATGGCTGGAAATTTGCCGGCGGTGATGGTCAATGCACGCACCAGCCTGCTGAGCCCGACTCTTATAAAAAGGCGATCAAAATTGCCGCTTATCCGGTGCGGGAATATTTAGGCCTCGTCTTTGTTTATTTTGGCGAAGGTGAAGCACCCGAATTTCCGCTCTATCCAGAAGTTGATCTTGAGAAAGACACCGTCTTTTGCAGCGCGCATCCTGTGCCGTGCAATTATTATCAACGCATCGAGAATGATCTCGACGAAGTCCATTTGCATTTCGTGCATCGCGTCTCAACTGCCAGCATTGGCCTTGATCAATTGCCTGAGATTCAAGTTGAAGAAAGCGATTACGGGATTTTGCGGCGTGGCCATCGCGTCAATAGTGAAAACAATGTCAGCCGCACAGGCCATATTTTCATGCCTAATACCATGCTGGTCTTCACCCCCGGTCGCCCCGGGCGCTGGGCTTGGAATCTTCATCTGGCTTGGCGCGTGCCAATTGATGATCAAACCATGATGAGCTTTGTTGTGAATGCGCATCTGGGCGAGGGCAAGGGCTTTCAGAAGCGCGATCGCCACCCCAATCCTGACCCGCAGGTCTATATTGACAAGATCCTCAATTGCGAAATGCGCGTGCAGGATATCGATCCCGAATATCCTGCATTGTTCCAAGTGCAGGATGGCGTCGCGCTTGCCGGGCAAGGCGCCATGGTGGATCGCAATCGCGAGCGCCTTGGCCAATCTGACCGCGGCATTATTTTGATGCGCAAACTCTGGTCGCGCGAATTACAAGCCATCGCCGAGGGGCGCCCCCTCAAAGCTTGGAAGCGTCCAAAAGACTCTCTGCTGGACCTCAATTCTCGCGAAGTGCAACTCGCCTCAACACGCGTATAATTATCAAAAGACGACAAGTCTCAACATCAGCAGGGATTATAAGAGCCCTGCTGATCATTCATCCGGGAGGATCTTTATGAAACATATTTTACAAACAGCAATGGCTTTGCTGAGCCTCACTATGGCTGTTTCAGCAACGGGGCTGAGCGTCAACGCACAAGACATGACTCCTGCTCTCAAAGAGCTCGTTGCTGCAGCCAATAAAGAAGGTGCAATCGTCGTCACCTGGAGTGCCGATACTCTGGGCGGTGCAGAAGGCGCGAAACTCTTTGAAGAGCGCATGGCCAAACTTTATGGCGCGAAGGTCAAAGTAACCTGGTCGCCCGGCCGCTCCATGCCGGAAGTCGGCAATGAAATTGCTATGCGCTACACCAATGGCCTGCCCTCACCCAGCGATGTCTATTACGGCTTTTCGCGCAATATGGCGGATCTGATCCAATATGATCTCTTCCTTAAAACACCTTGGAAAGATTATTCGCCAGATCGTATGACCAATGAGATTGTCGAAAAGGACACTTTCGTCAAAGTCCAAACGGCCTATACAGGCTTTGCAGTCAGCAATAAATTTGCGCCCTATATCCCCAAATCGCTTGAGGATGTGCTCAAGCCAGAATGGAAGGGCAAGGTCGCGACAACATCCTATGGCGCGGGCTTCGAAATGCTCTCGTCAACCGATATGTGGGGACCAGATAAGGCTGTGGAATGGGCCAAGGCCTTTTCAGGCCAAGTCAGCGGCCTCATTCGCTGCAGCGATATGGACAGATTATTGTCAGGTGAATTTGCCGCGCTCATCACTGATTGTGGTGGCACATCGGCAATGCAGGCCATTGCGGATGGCTATCCCCTCACCCATGTCATCACACCCGAGACGGCGATTGTCAGCTTCTTCTATGTCGCTGTGCCAAAGAATTCAGCCCATCCCAATGCGGCCCGCTTGCTGAGTGTTTATCTCCTCTCTGATGAAGGCCAGAGAAATATCAGCAAAATGCGCGGCGGCATGGATGTGCATTTCCTCCCCGGCTCCAAGACTGGCGAACGCATCCATAAATTGGAGGCTGAATGGGGCAAGAAATTCGTCAATGCTGATATTGAGTGGCAGTTGAAGAATGAGATCGGCAATAAGACGCAACGGATCATCAAAGACATTCTCACGCGCGGCAATTAATCGCCTCGCCCAGCTCCCAAGGCCCTCGTCGCCCATTGATTCCTGACGAGGGCCCTTTTGTCTCATTGGATAAAGATCAGCTCAGATGATAATGGATGCGACAGCACAAAGGCCCAAAGGACTGTCTTTTCTGCAGCGTTATGACCCCTCAACACTGCTGATTTTTTTCATCGTCTTCAGCCTCAGCCTGATCATTCTGGCCTTTCCAATCATTATTTTCTGGCTGAGTTTTCGCATTGGCCGACCCATTGATCCAAGCGCAACCTATTCCTTCGCTCATTACATCAAAGTCTTTAGCGATCCTTATGCCTTTAAGGTTTTGCTCAATACGCTGGGCTTTGCCTTCACCACACTTATTGTCTCTTTGAGCTTTGGCCTGCCCTGTGCTTGGCTGGTTGAGCGCACCACTCTGCCCGGCAAATCCATTCTCTATACGTTAATGACAATCGGCCTTTTATTGCCGGGTTTTGCTACAGCTATGGGCTGGCTATTTTTGATGCATCCACGCATTGGCGTGATCAATGCAATGATGAAATCCCTGCTCGGCATTGATGTCCCACTCTTCAACATCACCTCGATCATTGGCATGGGCTGGGTGGAGGGCTTAAGCCTCACACCTGTAGCCTTCATCATGACAGCGGCCGTCTTTCGCTCCATGGATGTGTCTTTGGAAGAATCGGCGCAAATGTCCGGCGCGAAGTTCAGCACCATCGTGCGCCGCATTACTCTGCCGCTCGCATGGCCGGGCATTTTAGCCGCTGGCATTTACATTTTCACCATCGGCTTTGCCACTTTTGATGTCCCTGCCATTATCGGCTGGTCGAATCGGATTTTCACCTTCAGCACTTATTTGGTCACGCAGCTCTCGCCTGATGATGGCCTGCCACAATATGGACCCGCCACAGCGCTCTCCACCTTTGTCATCTTCATGGCTGGTGGCTTGAGCCTTTGGTATGGGCGCCTCCAAAATCAGGCGCATCGCTATCAGATTGTCACTGGCAAGGGCTATCGCCCCCGCCTGATTGAGTTGGGGCGTGCTACGCCTTTGGCTTGGCTTTTTCTGATCAGCTATTTTCTTTTGAGCAAACTTATCCCGCTGTTGATCGTGATATGGGCATCCGTCTTGCCTTATTTTCAACCGCCATCACTCGAAGCGCTCTCCTTGCTCACCCTGAAGCACTTTAATTCGCTGCCTTGGGGCCTTGTGCTGGAGGGATTGAAGAACACAACTATTCTCGTTTTTCTGACTCCCAGTATTACTTTAATCTGCGCCATTGCCTTTTCATGGCTTGTCTTACGATCAAAGATTCCCGGCCGTGGATTTTTTGATTTCGTCGCCTTTCTGCCTCATGCCATTCCCAATATTGTGTTTGGAATTGGCGTTCTTCTCTTCGCTCTGTTCGTGATGCGCGGCATTGCACCCATTTTCGGCACAATCTGGATTTTACTGCTCATCTTTGTTGTGGGGCGCCTGAGCTATGCCACACGCATGACCAATGGCACGATGATGCAAATTCACAAGGACCTCGAAGAATCGGCGCAAATGAGCGGCGCAGCCACAGGCACTATTTTGACCCGCATCATAGGGCCGCTGCTGCGCCCAACTTTGATTTACGCTTGGCTCTGGATCGCGCTCATCACATTTCGAGAACTCACCCTCGCAGTCCTCTTAACCACGCGCGATAATATGACTCTGCCCGTTGTGGTCTGGAGCCTATGGGTCGCCAGCGGCTTTGGTCAGGCTGCCGCTCTGACCTTAATCCTACTGGTCATCATGATCCCGATTGTCTGGCTCTATTGGTGGGTAGCACGCAAAATGAGCCTGTCGCAAGCTGGCTAAATATGAGGCCAAGGCCATGCCCTATGTGAAGCGAAATGATGCAAATCTTTATTATGAAAAATCAGGACAGGGACCTGCTTTAGTTCTGCTGCATGCTCTGCCATTCGATCATACGCTCTACCTGTATCAAATCGCGCATTTCTCAAGCTGCTTTACCGTTCTGGCACTCGACTTTCGTGGCTTTGGCCGCAGCACCTCGCCTGATGCTCCCTATGGTCTTGGCGATTTATGCGATGATGTTTTGGCTATCTGTCAGGCTGAACACATGACGCAAGCCATTGTGCTGGGCACCAGTATTGGTTCAAAGGCTGCAACTCTCTTAGGACTTGATCACCCCGATTTTTGCCGCGCTGTGATTGCTGTTGGTGGTGGCAACCAGCCCTCGGATCATTTTGAAAGCCATATTCAGGGCTATCGCGCTGGACGCGAGACCTTTCATGCCCAGCATCTCACCAGCGTTTTAAGTCCGACTTTTGCACAGTCATCTTTAGGCCAATATATCATCCAAACCATGCTGGACAGAGCGGCCCAACTCGATATGCAAGGCGCTGGCATGGCCAGAACTGTCCAAGCTGCGCATGATCGCGACCTCAGGCCGCGCTTGCCGAATTTGCGCCTGCCCCTGCTTGTGCTCAATGGTGAGTTTGATAATTCACTTGTGAGAGGCACAGAGACAGCGTCGCTGGTGCCCAAGTCAACACATCATATTCTCAAGAGATGTGGTCACGCCTGCTCGATTGAAGATCCCAAAACCT
>CAIVAX010000237.1 GCA_903903935.1 uncultured Hyphomicrobiales bacterium
CCCCGGCCGGTCTCTATTGCGCGGCCGCTGATGTCCATATTGATCCCGTGCGGCCTGTGCCGCGCGCGCTGATCACCCATGGCCATTCCGATCATGCGCGTGCGGGCCATGGCGCGGTGCTGGCCACGCGCGAGACATTGGCGATCATGGCGCTGCGCTATGGCGAGGCTTTTTGCGAGACGCAACAGGTGGTCGCTTATGGCGAGCGGATTGGGCTCAATGGGATTGAAGCGAGTTTTCATCCCGCAGGCCATGTGCTGGGCTCGGCGCAAATTCGTTTGCGGGGCCCCTCTGGCTGCGTGGTGATCTCGGGGGATTACAAGCGCGCGCATGATCCAACTTGTGCCTCTTTCGAACTTTTGCGTTGCGATGCATTTGTGAGTGAAGCGACGTTTGGTCTCCCTGTCTTTCGCCATCCCGATGCGGCAGGGGAAGTGGCCAAACTCTTGCGCTCTTGCACGCTCTTTCCAGAGCGTGCGCATTTGGTGGGCGCTTATGCGCTGGGCAAGGCGCAACGCGTGATGAAATTGCTGCGTCAAGCAGGCTGGGACAGGCCGATCTGGATTCATGGCGCGATGGAAAAAATCACCGCCTTTTATCAAAGCGAAGAAGTTGATCTGGGCGATATTCGCAAAGTCAGCGCGGCAGATCGCGCAAAGCTTGCAGGCGAGATCATTCTGTGTCCACCCGGACAATTGTCTGATCTTTGGTCGCGTAAATTTCCTGATCCCGTCACGGCTTTTGCGTCAGGCTGGATGCGTGTGCGCGCGCGAGCGCGCCAGCGTGGTGTGGAATTGCCGCTGGTGATTTCCGATCATGTCGATTGGGATGATCTGTGCGCGACAATTGTGGAGACGGGCGCCTCCGAAGTCTGGGTCACGCATGGCGCCGAAGAGGCGATTGTCCATTGGTGCCAGATGCGCGGTTTGGATGCGCGGCCTTTGCATATTCTGGGCTATGGCGATGATGAGGTGGAAGCCGCAGGCGAGGGCGCGGCATGAATCGCTTCGCGGAACTCCTGGATCGTCTCGCCTATGAGCCCTCACGCAACAATAAGCTGCGGCTGCTCACCGATTATTTTGCCAGCGTGCCTGATCCTGAGCGCGGCTATGCACTGGCAGCGATGACGGGCGCCTTGTCTTTCGCCCATGCCAAGCCTTCCATCATCCGCACCCTGATGGCAGAGCGCAGCGATCCCGTTTTGTTTGCCATGTCTTACGATTATGTGGGTGATCTGTCCGAGACCGTGGCGCTGCTTTGGCCTGCGCCGCAGCGAGATTTACGCAATGCGCCGCCGCCAACTTTGGCTGATGTCGTCCATGGTTTGCAGGCGGCGCAAAAGCAAGACTTGCCGCTGCTGCTCGCCAGCTGGCTTGATGAACTTGATGAGACAGGCCGCTGGGCGCTGTTGAAGCTGATCACAGGGGCATTGCGCATCGGTGTGTCGGCACGCTTGGCCAAAACGGCGGTCGCTCTTTTGGGCGGCAAAGAGCCCAATGAGATTGAAGAGGTCTGGCATGGGCTTGAACCTCCC
>CAIVAX010000238.1 GCA_903903935.1 uncultured Hyphomicrobiales bacterium
AGTGATGGAATAGGGAAAGGCGGTGATCCGCAGCCCTGGAAGTCCACCAATCTCATAGCCGTAATAACAGCGGTCCGATCCCATGATCGATACGGCATAGCCGTTCAGCGCGAATCCCAACGTCATCACGGTCACTGACAGGAGGTCTGGCGCCCCTGATAAAAAGGCCCAGGCCAGAACCCCCATCGCAACGCTCTTCATCATGATTGCTACGCGCTTGAACGTAGCCAGAGGAATTGCGCAGAACAGATATCCAAGCCAGTAGAGGAAATAGTGCCAAAAGCTCAAGGCATAGGCCGCGACCCCAAGGTCAAGACCCCAAGCCACCGCGCCCGCAATCGCACAGACAAATACAATGAACAAAACCGGCGACATCATCACCTCATCACTTAAATATTTTTATGAGAATTGGGTGACGTTTCTATGTCTCGCAGAGAGCCTTCCTGAGCGACAAAATATTACTGAATTTTCTAGATTTAAGTCGCGCTTGGAAAGGCACCCCCGCCAAACTTGCCGCGCTGCGGCGCTCTCAAACCTAGCCCCCTCACGGCTCCTGCGCGTCGATCAGCACGCATGCAATCAGGCAAGGCAGCAATCAGGCAAGGCAACTTCCCTCGATTGCACCAAGCAATTGTAAGGGTCGCGTGCAGGGGTGATTGCGCGGCGGCAGGTGGTGTTTGGCTATGGATGTGCCTTGCTGGGAGTGGTGCTATTCCAGCCGCAGGTGCTCATGCTTTTCCACTCAAGAGATAAAATTCAGTTAGAAATTGATTTGAATGGCGCGCCCGACACGATTCGAACGTGTGACCTTTGCCTTCGGAGGGCAACGCTCTATCCAGCTGAGCTACGGGCGCGAAGGGAGATGTTGATCTCCTCAAAACCTATTTAGCCGATCTTGCCTGTGCCCGCAATCTTTCGTCCGAAAGGTTTAGCCTGCGATCTTTGATCCTCCCACCCGCCTCAGCGCCAAGGGCTGAGGGCGAGCACAGGCCTTAACCGATACAGGCCTTAAAGGGTGCAGGCCTTAAAAGGCGCAGGTCTCAACTGTCTCAGGCCTCAGCGGCTGGCGTCACACGTCGAGATTGGCGACGCTCAGGGCGTTTTCTTGGATGAATTCGCGGCGCGGTTCGACCACATCGCCCATCAGTTTGACGAAAATATCATCCGCCGAATCCGATTCCCGCACTTTGACCTGCAGGAGCGAGCGCACATTGCGATCAAGCGTCGTTTCCCATAATTGCTCGGGATTCATTTCGCCTAGGCCTTTATAGCGCTGCATCTGGGTAATCCCCTTCTGCCCGGCGGCCATGACGCAATCCATCAGCGCTGTGGGGCCAGCGGCCTGCGACTCGTCGCCCTTGCGCAGAAAAGCCGCAGGGCGTGCATAGGTTTCATGCAAGGAGGCCGAGCGCTCATCCAAATGGCGCGCTTCCACCGAGGCCAATAGGCCTGCATCGAGCACACAAGCTTGCCGCACGCCGCGCACTTCGCGGGTGAAGATAAAGCCCTGCGCATCAATCTGTCCGCTCCAGCCGCGCTCAGTCTCATCTGACAATGCGTCGAGACGCCCGGCAATCACGCCAGCCAAACGCTCAGCCTCAGCCTCGCCAAGATTGGCCAGCGGCTTGAGAGCGCCGGCAATGGCAGCCTGTTCCACAGCTGTGCGATCATAACGCGAATGCAGGCTGGAAAGGAATTGTCGCACCTGACGGGCTTCATCCAACGTTGCACGCAAATCGCGCCCGGCGCGCTCCTCGCCTGTGCCAAGGCGCAGAATAGCGCCATCAAGGCCGTTTTCGATCAGATAATCTTCTCTGGCGCGTTCATCCTTCAAATATTGCTCCGAGCCACCGCGCTTGACCTTATAGAGCGGCGGCTGGGCAATGTATAAATGCCCACGCTCGATCAATTGCGGCATTTGCCGGAAGAAGAAGGTCAGCAGCAAAGTGCGAATATGCGCGCCATCGACGTCAGCATCCGTCATGATGATGATTTTGTGATAGCGCAATTTATCCGGATTGAAATCATCGCGGCCAATGCCTGTGCCCAATGCTGTAATCAGCGTACCGATTTCCTGGCTCGAGAGCATTTTGTCAAAGCGGGCGCGCTCCACATTCAAAATCTTGCCGCGCAAAGGCAGCACAGCCTGATATTCACGATTGCGTCCCTGCTTGGCAGAGCCACCGGCAGAATCACCCTCGACGATGAAGAGTTCGGCTTTCGCCGGATCACGCTCCTGACAATCAGCAAGCTTGCCCGGCAGATTGGCGACATCCAGCGCGCCTTTGCGGCGGGTGAGTTCGCGCGCCCGGCGCGCCGCTTCTCTGGCAAGCGCAGCTTCCACCACTTTGGACACAACCGTCTTGGCATCGCCGGGATGTTCCTCGAACCATTGCCCAAGCATGTCATTGACCAGGCTCTCGACCACGGGGCGCACTTCCGAGGAGACCAATTTATCCTTGGTCTGCGAGGAGAATTTGGGATCGGGCACTTTTACCGACAAAACGCAGGTTAAGCCCTCGCGGCAATCATCGCCGTTCAGATCCACTTTTTCGCGCTTGGTCAGGCCAGAGGAAACAGCATAGCCCGTGACTTGCCGGGTAAGCGCTGCGCGCAGGCCCGCCAAATGCGTGCCACCATCGCGCTGGGGAATGTTATTGGTGAAGGCCAGCACATTCTCATGATAGGAATCATTCCACCACAGCGCGACTTCCACCGTAATGCGATCGCGCTCGCCTTTGATCAGGATCGGCGTGCCAATCAAAGGCTGTTTGGTGCGATCAAGATAACGCACAAAGGCTTCGAGACCGCCTTCGTAATATAAATCTTCGCGGCGCACTTCCGCATGACGATTATCGGTGAGGATGATATGCACGCCCGAATTGAGAAAGGCCAATTCGCGCAGCCTGTGCTCAATGGTGTTGTAATCAAACTCCACCATTGTGAACGTTTCTTCAGACGGCAGAAAGGTGACTTCCGTGCCGCGCTTTGGGCGCCCATTGTCATCGCCGGCCGGTCCAATGGTAACGAGCGGCGAGACCACATCGCCATGCGCAAATTCAACGAAGAATTCCTTGCCATCGCGCCAGATGCGCAGCTTCAGCCATTTCGACAAAGCATTGACAACGGACACGCCCACGCCATGCAGACCGCCAGAGACCTTGTAGGAATTCTGATCGAATTTGCCGCCCGCATGCAGCTGCGTCATGATCACTTCGGCAGCTGACACGCCCTCTTCAGAATGAATATCGGTAGGAATGCCGCGGCCATTGTCGGTGACCGTGCAAGAGCCATCGGCATTGAGCGTGACGGTGACTAGGCTGGCATGGCCCGCCAGCGCTTCGTCAATCGCATTGTCCACCACCTCATAGACCATGTGATGCAGGCCGCTGCCATCATCCGTATCACCAATATACATGCCCGGGCGTTTGCGCACGGCATCAAGGCCACGCAACACCTTGATGGAATCGGCGCCATAGGCATTGGGTGTCTCATCTGAGCCGGGGGGAGTGGAGGCAGGTTCAGCCATAGTGTGATGCTTTCGCGCAGCGCGGGCAGGGGTAAGAAGAGCGGGTCTTGATTCGATTAAAACTTATAGACCGCTTTTGCTAAGAAAGCACCTAATTTCAACCAGAATCTAGGAAAATG
>CAIVAX010000239.1 GCA_903903935.1 uncultured Hyphomicrobiales bacterium
ACTGCATGTCCGCCCCCATTCTGCCTCTGCCTGAGCCTGATTGCGTCAGGTTATAATGCCCGTCAGTTTGGAGGCGAAGATCAGCATGAGCAAAGCAATGATAATGAGAACCAGCAAGGGCCCCCAAGCGCGCTTGAACACTTGCCCGATGGATCCGCCACCCACCACATAGCAGGACAAAGCCGCGGCGATGGATGTCGGGGGCACAAATTCAGACAGAGCTGAAATGCCCGACAAGGCCGCCACATTGATAATCATATCCTGACCAATGAAGGAGAAAGCAGCTGGAACGCCCAAGACGTCCGCCACCACCATAGAGGTCAACGGCCCACCAATGATCGGCATGCCAATGACGAGGCCGGGATAGATCCACGGAACGCCAAGAGACATTGTGCTGATCACCAGCCAACCGCGCACGCCGGTCAGGGTCATGATCTGCACAAAAATGCCAATAGCAACCAGTGCTGCGGCGAGAATGAGCGGAGTGCCGGTAAAGCTTGCGACAATCGCTTCACGGAATTTTGCGCGGGAGACAAAGGGCATCGCCACTAAGCCACCGATCACCAGAATGAGCGGGCTGGCCGGATCAGCAATCACGGTTGGGAAGAGACGTACGGAGAGCCAGATCGCCACCATCAGGAGGAAAGGCATGAGGCCGCCAATGGCCTTGGACATATCAACTTTTCCATGGGACGTTTGTGCAGGCTGAGAGGGGCCATAATACCAAGTGAACCAAGCCAGACCAGAAATGGCCATAGGCAAAGCAAGCGAGAGCAAGGCGCCTGTGACATTGGTCCAAGGCATATTAACGCCATCGGCAAGCAACATGGCCGGCACATTCATCGGCGGGGCAATCATGCCTGCTGTCGCAATGACGGCGATGAAGGAGGCGGTGGTTGCATCATCAAAGCCAATGCGGCGCATGGCGGGAACAGCGAACACGCCGGCTGACAGAACAGCCACACCCGACAGGCCGACAAACATGCCCACAACGAAGATCGGAATGCCAATCAATGTGAGCACAAGAAAGACATTGCCATTCACAGCTTGAACAAAACCGGCTGCAGCAGCTTCAGCTGCGCCGCTTTGGCGCATCATATGGCCAAAGAAGGCACCTGCGAATAAGGCCAAGATCAAGTTGATGAAGCCAAAGCCCCCTTCCATCAAATGGCGGAAGGGAATTCCAAAATCACCCAAAACGCCAATCACAACAGCGACAACGATGAAGGACAGGGGCAGAGACCATTTCATGGCGACATGCAGGGCGAGGAACACCACAATCGCCACGCCAAATAAAATGCTTGGATGCATGCCAAAAATCATTGTCTCTTCCCCCTTGCGTCGGCCTCTTCCGGGCTCTCGCGTATTTGGCCATAGATGGCCATATTATTGCCCGGTAGTGGTAATGGAACCGGATCGAAAGGCAAGCCATATTCAATGGCCAAGCGCCGCATATTCAGAACATTTAACATTGGAATGCCCTGTTCGGCCAGCCGAAAAACAAGCCCCGGCGTGCCATCATGGCAAACGGGTTTTGGCAGAAGTCCGGGCGGCATTTCATAAGATTCGCGACATGTCCCAAGGCCGATCAAGGCGCCGCCGACATTGATCACGGCGGCAGGCTTTTGCCCTGGCGGCAAAGCTTGCAGAACTTTTGCCATTAATTGATCGATCATCACCGAGACGGGCCGTGCATCCACTAGGGATATATTTTCGCGCTCTGCAGAAGCGCGCAAGGCGGCCAATCCAGCTTTATCCATGCCTGCGCCAATTGCGCCTTCGCCGCCAATCACAGCAGCAAAGGGCTTGGTCTTGATAATCCCGCGCTGACGTAAGGCGGATAAAATATCCAAAAGGTTGAAGCTGGGATCATTAGCGCCCCACATAGAGGCACTCAGCGATGCGATCAAAATAGGGCGCAGATCGAGCACTTCGAGCGCGGCGAGGGTAGCTATATCTGCGCCAACAAAAGAGCCTGAGATCACCACCACAACCGGCGCGCCTTTGGGCAGAGAGAGCGTGGAGAGAAGCTTGACGATCAGCGCAGCCAGATCTGGATTGGTAGCGGTGCGTTTGGCCGGCAATTCGCCAAGTGTTGTGGTGATGCCGGTATATTCCGCGCCGATCATTCCAGTCTGGTTGATGTCGATGTCGAGGGGTTGCAGCAAGCCGCGCGCTTGTTTTTCAGCACGTAAAACGGACATGGCTGATTGCATGGTTCGTGCAGCAACGATCATTTCTGACATTTGCGGCGCGATCCTGCGCGGGACTAAATGTTCCGTGATTTGCCACAGCCCAATCAGGCCAAGGGCCAGTAGTGCCAGCCAGCGTGTTTTGAGTGTCTGATGGGGTTGGGTTGGGTTGCCAAGACCTATCATAGGCGCACAATCAGCAACAGGGCTAGACGCGTGATCACAGAGGCAATGGTGAGCATGATGAGGCTTCGCACAATGCCTTGGCGGTCGAATTGATGTCCCAAAAGGCCGGGAACGATAAAGCCAATGCCCGCCCATTCAAGATGAGCAGCGGCGAGGGCAGGCGACAGCCATTGTGCGGCAATGCTCAATGTCATGCTGATCAATAAGGTCAGTGAGAAACGTCGATTGCCATAGAGCATTACATATTGGCTGAGCCATCGCACGCAGCCAAAGCTGATGAGGGCTGCCAGAATGAATCCGGCCAGAGAGATCGGGCGATCCAGCAAGAGCGCGACATAGCCCGGCACAATCACGCCACCGGCGGATAGTCCAATCAGTTCGGTTAGCAAGAGCGAGACCAATACGCCGATCACCAGTGAGGCTGTCAACATGAGGAGGATGCCTGTTGATGAGGAACTGAAGTGATATGCCCGATCAATTGCTCACCAAATCCCTGAAAATTGCCAATGCCCCAAATCTGCGCCTGTGAGGGTAGATCCGCCATAATGGCGGCAAGGGCAGAGTGCGGATCGCGCAATTGATCAGCGGTGAGCACTTTAATTTGCAATCCTAGTTTTTGCGCGAGACGCTGTGCCCAATGATCGCCCGCTAGAAAAACTTTTGGACTTGGATCAAGCGAGGCCAAAAATTTCAAGAATGCTTTTGAGCGCAAAGGTCTGTCACCTCTGGCATTCATCAGCACGGCTTGGGGAGGTATCTTGCTATTTGTGTTTAGAAGAGCCCTTAGTGAGTCCACATCATTGCAGGCAAAGGCATTGATAAAATCAG
>CAIVAX010000240.1 GCA_903903935.1 uncultured Hyphomicrobiales bacterium
AGGCGAATGGTGACACTCTCTTTGGTCACGCCAGCCTTAGGGCGACCCCTTAATTTGGCCTGAAGGGATTTGGGCAGTGACTTGTAGGGTTTGTGATCGTTCTTATTAAGGCCCGACAGATCCCCAACCTCACCATTTTGATCAATCAAGGGGTTGCGCGAAGCCATGTTTCTTTCCTTCTCCCCCGTTCGCCTTAAGGAAACTGATGACCCTTATGCCATCGTCTAATTCGCTGAACACAAGGACATGAAGCCTATTATCTAGATAGCCAAGGGCGACATAACGCGCCTCAAGATAGGTCTAGCGATCATTCTGCCAGAATTTTGCACTTTCAAAGTCAAGATCCATGAAGCGCTCAAACGAAAACCCACGCTCTTGTTCGTTGCGGTCATTTTTGGCTTGGTCATAACTCAGCTTCATTGCTGATTAATGTACGTACAAAAAATAGTTTTGTCAATGTATAACCAAGTGGGCGCAATCAACCCTTACAGCATAATCGTCTCCAGCGGCACCGAGATGCTGGCAACGCTTATTGCAGAGGGTGAGCTGATATCGAAGAATGATGGCACCCCAAAGGCTTAAGGGGTGATCTAGGGCGAAAGGGCCTGGAGGTTGATCAATACACCATAAAGGTGTATATTGTTTCCATGCTTAACAAGCGCAAACCTACTTACGACCTTGAGGCATTCAAAGCTGCCTTTAGCAGCGAAGAGCGGTTAGTCGCCACGCGCTCCGCGATCACAGGCGCTGCGGCGATAGGCTTTGGCAGGGCCGAGATTGTTAGAACAATTCAAACCATGCAACGAAACCAACTTTACAAATCTATGACCTCAAATGCAGACCACAGTGTCTGGCAGGACGTTTATCACGTCCCATCTGAGGCAGGCATGCTTTACGTAAAGTTCACGGCCGATGTGGTCACCGAATTCCTGCTACTCTCATTCAAGGAGAAGGGTAATGAATAATCCCACCTGTCCCGTGAGCGGTGCCAAAATGTACCGTGATGTCAGGCCCATGACCCTCACTTATAAAGATGCCCATATCGTGTTTGAAATGCCGGGTTGGTACTGTGACCAGTCCGATGAGAGCATTCACGCAGGCGAAGACATGAAAGTGTCTGACCGTGCCCTTAATCGCCTGAAGGCGCGGAGTGAAGGGCTTCTTGAAGCGGAAGAAATACGACGGATCCGTAAGAAGCTATCTTTAACACAAACTGATGCCGGTGAGTTGATCGGCGGCGGCCCGCGTGCATTTCAGAAATATGAGAATGGTGACCTGCTACCAAGCCGGGCAATCAGCAGTGCATTGAGGTTGCTAGACGCCGACCCCGGCGGGTTGGTTTTCTTAAAACGCTCTGGATCCAAACAGCCACCAGAAACAAAGGCACCGCTCTCACGCGTTTTTGCTAAGCGGCAGAGAAAGGTTGCTTAAGGAATTGCAAGGTGAACGGGCGCCTACCAAATTCACGGGGCGCCCGATGCTAAAACCTCAACAGCAGGTCTCGCACCTTTAGCTGGGGTAAATTTAATTAGCCCCGCAGCCTGAAGACCATCCAGCGAAGCGTAAACGGCTTTTCTTCCGCATCCAGCAATTTCCTCTATCTGGCCAGTGGTTCGAACTTTCAAGCTTTTCTTGACGCAATAAAATCACCGAGACCCCAGACCAAATCCAAGAGCGCAAAAAACTTGCGATATTGGTGCGCGTCCTCAGAGCCACGCTTGGCATTAGCCAGCGGGAGCTGTCGGTCAT
>CAIVAX010000241.1 GCA_903903935.1 uncultured Hyphomicrobiales bacterium
AAAAGAATCTCCTGCGCGAGACCTATAAAGATCTCTACGCATCCTGATCAGGAAAAGATGGCGATGGTTTTGTCCGGCGGCAAATAAGCTCTAATTCTGTCGCCGGCTTTGATGCCATTGCCCGGGGGAGCGCGCACCAGCAATTGATGCCCTCCGTCAAGATCAATGGCGAATTCTGCAATTTCACCTAAGTAGATTCGGCTGGTTACACGGCCTTCAATCGCATTTTGTTCCTGTGCCCCAGAGATGGTCTGAAGAATAACATTCTCCGGCCTGATGACAAAAGAAACGGGCTGGCCAGCCTGTGACTGCGTGGGAAAATGACATTGTATAGAGCCAATATTGGACTCTACGATGCTCTTTCCGCCCGCAGACGCCGATGTCTTCAACGTCCCTTTAAACAGATTGGTGCGACCAATAAATCCTGCCACAAATTCGGATCGCGGCAATTCATAAATATCATCGGGCGGGCCTAATTGAACGAGCTTGCCTTGGTCCATAACGGCAACACGATCAGAAATCGCCATAGCTTCAGCTTGATCATGCGTCACATAAATGGTGGTCACGCCCCATTCACTTTGAATCCGTTTGAGCTCAGCGCGCATTTGCTCACGCAATTGCGCATCCAGATTGCTCAAGGGTTCATCAAGCAAAAGCAATTTGGGTTCGCGAACAAGAGCGCGGGCAAGTGCCAATCTTTGCTGTTGGCCGCCACTTAATTGGGTTGCTGATCTGTTTTTATATTTGACCAGACCAACCATATTGAGCACATGCTCGACGCGGGACTGAAGATCCTCGCGGCTATATCTGACCTTGCGGGACACGCGCAAAGGGTAAGCCGCATTCTCAAAAACGCTCATATGTGGCCAGATGGCATAGGACTGAAACACCATTCCAATATCTCGATCATACATTGGAATCATTTGCTCAGCCGCGCTGTCAAATATGGCCTGACCCGCAAGAGTGATCTGTCCAGAATCGGGTGTTTCAAGCCCGGCGATCGAGCGCAATGTTGTTGTTTTACCGCAGCCAGAGGGGCCAAGCAGGGTGAATAATTCCCCCTGCTTCACCTCAAAGGAAACGTCAAACACACCGCCAACTGGCTCGCCCACTTGAGCCTGATATTTTTTTACGAGATTCTGAACACGAAGCATGATTATTCCCTCATCCTCAGCTCGCCATAATCTGATAGCGGCGGGTCACCATATGGAAACAGGCGCTGACAACAACCATAAGAGACACCCAAGTAATGCCCATGGAAGCCAATTCAGTCACTTGGCCGTTTTGCCAAAGATCGAACAAAGTAACAGCAACGATCTCCGTACCGGGACCAACCAAAAGCAAAGGTAAGGAGACAGCCTGAACTGCCAATAAAAAGATAAAGAGCCAAGAGCTAACCATTGAGGCTGACAACAGCGGTAGCACGATGCGCATAAATGTGCTGCCTTGTTTGGCTCCAGAAGACATTGAGGCCTCCTCCAGCTCTTTGTGGATCTGCAGAACGCCTGCATAAGCATAGCGCATGCCATAAGGCATATAGCGCACAGAAGATGCCAATATAACCGACAAGAGTGTGCCATAGAGCGGAATTGGCAAATTGACGAAGACATAGAGAAAAGCCACACTCATCACGATGGCAGGCATAACCAGAGGTGCTGTTGCGATTTGATCAAGCAACCAGCCACCAGGTTTGCGCCGCGCCGCCATCCAAGCGCAAAGCGCGGTAAAAGGCACGACAAAGGTTGAGGTCGAGGCGCCCAAAATAAGAGTATTTGAAATAGAGTCCCGGAATGATCCGGGGCCCAATAAGATGCGATAGTTTTCCAGCGTGAATCTTGAGAAAGACTCAGGTGTGACGCCCTCATAAAATGGCTGCAATGAAGTGAAGACGAGCATGATCAACGGCAGGCCGGTGACCAGCATGAACATCAGCACAAGAATAGCAGATGTCACATACCGCAAGCGACCCAATTTGATCACGCGTGGCCGATAGCCCTTGCCTGTGATGGTCTGATATTGATGGGCATGGCCGGATAAACGATTATACCAATATAAAAGACCCACAACGATCAGCAGCAAGCAGACAGAATAAGCGCCCGATTGGCCGTAATCCATCGCTCCAGTCCCCTTGGAGCTTTGATAAATATTGGTTGTCAGAACATTGATGTTTCCAGCCAGTCCAACAAGAGCAGGCACCTCAAAGGATTCAAAGGCGCGGATAAAGACCAATAGCAGCAGTGCCATAATACCCGGCAGGCCCATGCGTAAAGTAATTGTCCAGAAGGTTTTGATTGGACGGGCTCCGCTCATCATCGCGGCTTCTTCAAAAGACGCATCAGTTGATCGCAAAACCGAAGACATAAGCAAGAAGGTTAGCGGCACAAAGCCAACCCCTTCGATCAAGGTCATACCCCACATAGAATAGACATTGATGACAGATTGAGGACCGAAGGTTGATAGAAGTAGGCCATTCAAGGGCCCTGAGCGCCCCAGTATCAGCAGCCATGCCACGGTATAAAGCACATGGGGAATGCCCAATGAGACAATCGCGCCTAAGAAGACCCAGCCTCGCCCCGGCGTATCTGTTCGCTCAACGATGATGGCTTGAATAGTCCCCAGCAGAATCGCTATGACGGCGGAACCAATGGCATAAATGGCCGTATTAGTTAGAGCCGAAAAGAAGAAACGCCCGGTGAAGAGTTGCTGGTAATAGCGCAGCGTAAAGTCACCAAAGGAGCCATCGGCTTTCGTGGTGAAAATGCTCACTTTAATCAGAAACAAAGTGGGAGGCAAAATGAGGATCAGCAGAACAAGAATCAACATAATCACGGTCCAGGAGATTCTCGCTGGCCGCGTTGAAATTGATCCTGAAGATGTTAACCCTGTCATATCATTCCCCACTTTGAGGCAGGCTCAAATATCAGCGAAAGAGGTTCTGATAAATCTCTTCAGAACTGGCGGTATATTTGTTGAGCTGTTCTGAACCGACAAAATTTTCAGTTTTGCCCAGAAG
>CAIVAX010000242.1 GCA_903903935.1 uncultured Hyphomicrobiales bacterium
CATACCCCCGATCATACTTGGGATGGGCTACAGGCGCTCCAGCACACGTTCCAGCTCATCATCGAGACCGAAAAGCCGATCATTGCCAAGGTCAATGGCGGGGTGAAGGGCTTTGGTTCCAGCCTTGTCTTTGCCTGCGACTTCATTGTGGCCCGAGAGGATGCTGTCTTTTGTGATCATCATTTAGGCATGGGAGATGGCAATCCGCCCGTCGGCAGGCCGGGAGCCGGCATTGTGCCCGGCGATGGCGGCACCATTTTCGTCCCCATGCATATGAGCCCGGCTCTGGCGCGCGAATATCTCTGGCTCGGCAAACAGCTCACCGGCAAACAATTATATGATCGGGGCATTATCAATGAGGCCGTGCCCGCCGATCAGCTCGACGGCGTCTGCGACAAATTGGTGGATGCCCTGATGCGCCGCCCGCCCTATGCGCTGGCCTTTTCTAAGCGCACCTTCAACCGCATTTATGCCGAGCGCTTCAATCTGATGTTTGACCTTGGCTATGCCTATGAGATGATGAATAAGGAGCAACACGGCCGCTATGTCGAGCCGCGCGGCACCACCACACTCTAAACCTTGACCCGCGGGACGAAGCGGTTGTGTAAAATTTAATATAATAAAAACAGATATTTATAGATCATACAGTCCCTCGTCCGGGCACTTGATCTGATCTGGCAGGGGCTTAAGGCCCCTCCCAGAGTGCTCTGGGGACAATCCTCAACTTTCTCACCCCGCTGCTTAAGGAATGGGCTGATAGCCCGTTCTATTGGACAGATGAAGAATGGGTGCGAAATGACAAACCGTTGGATTGATGAACTGTCTGTGACGGCCCTTGAGGCCATCTATGAAGACATTGTTTTTGAGGCCAATCTCGATGAGCATTTGGCTATTTTGTTCGGTGTCTTGCAGAATTTTCTCGAAAAAGCCTGGCTGGGCGGCGTTAGCGGCAATGCGCAAATGGAAAAGTCGGCTGTGCTGGGCGCCATCGAAGTGATCGGCTTTTTGCGCTCGCATTTGAACCCCGTCTCAGATCATGCCGCCAATGGCGTGTTGCGCCGCTTCTATAATGGCGCTCATCGTCAGATCATCACCGCCCATCGCGATGGAAATTTTGCCGAACTTCGGGTCGTGCGGGCCCTGATCAAGAAACTTGTGGAATTGCCCTATTCCAAGGGGTTCTTTCAAAACTGCCGGCGGGAAACCGCCATCGATCGCAAAGAACTGGTTCAGTTTTTGTTCTCTGCGCACGTGCGCGATGCGCTGCCCTGTCTTGATCATCCCATCAAATTGTTCCAGTAATCAGTCTGGTTCCATCTCGCCCCGGCTTTTGCATGCCCGTCCGGATTCTGACACTGCGATTTATGACTTTCCTGAATTCGAAAGTCTTCTTCATCATTTGGCTGATGGCGTTAATCGCCCTGCCATTTGTTTTGGGCTGGACGCCTAAGGGCAGTATTTCAAGCGTCGACCGGTTCTGGCATTGAGGACGGCTTGAATTGATCTTCGTCAAGTCCTCTCCAAGTCAAACTATCTAGAATCAAGCGCTCAGAAGCGTGAACGGCTTGAGTAGACTGAGGCTTGGAGGTCATTTGATGGGGCACGCATCCTAATTAAGGCCTGCCTTATCCGCTTCGCCCTTTGCGCAGGAGTAGCAGAGAGACAGGCAGATGTGCTGAATCAAGCGTGCTGAATAAAGTCAGCTTCATCTTTGGCAATGGCGGCAAGTAGGTGAACGACTGCATATTGGGTTCAAAAAATTAAAATGGATTTGAATGTGTGAGCCCTCACGCGCTCACCCACACAGCAGGCAATGGGCCTGCGGACTGAAAATATGTTAGACGCAATTCAGAATTATCCGAGCTTTTTGCTGGCTATTATTGTCTTTCAGCTCATGCCTGGCCCCGGCATGCTGACCATTTTGGATTCGACCGCGCGCAATGGATTTGCCGCAGGACTGGGCGCCAGTTTCGGCCTGCTCATTGGCGATCTGATCATTATGTTGATTGCCATAGCTGGATTGGAAGCGGTGCTTCTGTCCTCACCGCAGATTTTCCATCTCATTCAATTGGCCGGTGCGCTTTATCTGATGGTGAGCGGTGTGCTTCTCTTGCGCACGCCTCAGCAGATGCAGTTCTCTTCAACGCCTCAGGATTTGAAATTCTGGCAGTCATTGCGCCATGCGGCTGTGATCTCAATGACCAATCCGCAGGTGATTGTCTTCTTTGCTGCTTTCTTTCCGCAATTTGTCTCGGTTGAGCCAGAGGCTTTACATTTTCTGATCATGGTGGCGCATGTCACCTTGATCAGCCTCATCTTTCAATTGGGCCTGGTCTTCATCGGCAATCGTATAGCCGTGCATTGGGCCGGTGTGAGCTGGATCGGCTATGCCATCCGCGGCTTGGTAAGCCTGATCATGATCTCATTCGGGGTCAAGTTGATCATCAGCCTGTTTGACTAAATCGCAGGGCTCAATTGGTCCTGCCAAATCACCTTTTTTCAAACATGGCTTTGACATCATCGCGAAAGGCGCGGCGCGACTCGGTGCGCGTGTAAAACATATGGCCGCCTGCATAGACATTGAATTTAAGCCGATCCGGCGAGCCAAAAGCGGGCATCAAATCCAGCAGCATTTTGGTCTCGAAATAGGGCGTAACAACATCTGTCAGGCCATGCCCGATGATTGCCTGCATATGGGGATCGAGAGCTAAAGATCGGCGCAGATCACCAATCGCCTCATTGGGGCGATTGCCCCATTCCCATTGGCGAGAGGCCTGTTCGCTCATGAATTGATAGCGGCTATTCTCCACAACCCAATTGAGCCGCGTACGATATAAATCGATCATCGCTTGCGTAATGGGTGCATGCAGGCCAAGGCGCATGGGATCTTCGCTGAGATTCATAAGCGCTTCTGGATAAGGATCAAAGGCGGTCTCGCTCGTATCATAAGCGCTGGAGATGCGGCCTGTATCGCGATGGAGTTCGCGGATAAAGATGTCGGAAGAAATTCGCCCGCCCAATTGGCGAATGAAGTTTTTGTCCAATCCGATGAGCTCAGACATTTTTGTGCTCAACCGATCAAGGGCAGCTTGATCTTGCGGGCCTTTCATCAGATCGCGCAAATAATCGCCCTGCGCATAGGCTTCGACATCCAGCATCTGGCTGCGTGTGATCGGGCCCTTGGCCTCGCGCGCGCTTGCGGCATAAGAAGGCAGGCGCGCCACATGATCCCACAGACCGCTGCGCAAATTAAAACGCGAGAAATCCAGCACCGGAGAGAGCATGATCAACCCATTCACACCCACGCCCTGATCTGTTTGCAGCATATGCGCCAATTTAGGGACGCGAAAACCGCCATAGCTTTCGCCCGCCAGATATTTGGGCGATAGATTGCGTTGATGGCTATCTGTCCAGCGCCGAATGGTTGTGGCCAAAGCATCAAGATCACCACCAACGCTAAACAAGCGTTTGCGCACCTCATCATTGCCTAAAATACGGCCATAGCCGGTGCCCGGCGGATCGATAAAGACGAGATCGGTAAATTCCAGCCAGCTATCGGCATTATCTTCAAGCAGGGGAGCTGCGGAAGGCGCAATCGCCTCGCCTGACATAGGTAGGCGCCAAGGACCAATTCCACCCAGATTGAGCCAGCCCGAGGCATAGCCCGGCCCGCCATTGAACAAAAAGGTCACCGGCCTTGTGCGCGCCTCAGCCCCTGGTTTGAGATAGGCAATATAGGCAATCTCAACCATGGGCGCATTGGTCTGCGCATTGTTTAATCTGATCGTGCCAGCGCGTGCTTCAAATTCCATCGGCCCGCTGGCCAAAGTGATTTTATGTACTGTCGCCTTTTCGAGTGGCAGGGCAGGCGAGGGCGCGTTGGCCTGATTTTGTTGGCCAGATTGTTGCTGTGATTGCGGCGCATCATTACCGGCCTCGCTGCGGGCAGGCGCACGTTGCGCAAAGGCGGGCGTGGCAAGGCACAATGAAGCTAGACAAGCGATTGCCAGAAAGGATTTGGCCAGATGGGTTGATTTTGTGGGGGAGAGGGGGTTCATCTGGACTCCAAAATAACAGATCAAATGCATGAGAACTGGATGGCCGACTCAAATCGGCGAGATATCTCATGGCGCACAATCATGGCTAAGGTCTGCTCAGATCAGCGGCTAGCTCACCATCCTATTTGGCCCTTTTTGCTCGCCCATCATTGGCCCATTGCATATTCTCTCAGATCTAATGAGCTTGCAACGGAGAGGCCACTTGCCAGAGGTCTGACTTGCCTCTTGCCAGAGGGAAGACTTGCCCGTAATTTATACAATAAGAGATTTGGCTTACATATTTAGGGGAGGTTCAATTGGCCATCAATCTAACTATTAATGGTGCAGCTTATAACGTCGATATCGATCCAGATACGCCATTGCTGTGGGTGTTGCGCGATGAAATCGGCCTCACCGGCACCAAATATGGCTGCGGCATTGCCCGTTGCGGATCTTGCACCGTCCATGTCGACGGCCAGCCCGCCAAGTCCTGCCAATTGAAGGCAGCGTCCTTGGTTGGCAAACAAGTCACCACCATTGAAGGCCTGTCGAAGGATGGTAACCATCCCGTTCAGGTTGCTTGGAAGGAAATTGGCGTCCCGCAATGCGGTTATTGCCAATCGGGCCAGATCATGTCGGCGGCAGCTCTGCTGGCACGCACACGCGATCCCTCGGAGAGCGATATTGAACAAGCCATGGCAGATAATCTGTGCCGCTGCGGCACTTATCTGCGCATCAAGGCCGGTATTCGCCGCGCCGCGCAACTTGGCGTCTGAGGAGGAATGACTATGAACGCGATCAATCTCTCACGTCGTTTCTTTATCCAGACCTCTCTGGCTGCCAGTGGCGGTCTGATGCTGGGCTTCCATATGCCAACGGCTCTGGCCGCTGTCACCGAGCCTAAGCCTTGGAAAACTCCTGAGTCGGGCATTGAAGTGAATGCTTGGCTTGTTCTGGATCCCGATGGCACTGTCACCATTCGCATTCCCCATACGGAAATGGGTCAAGGCGGCATGACCTCTGTGGCCTTGATGATTGCCGAAGAGCTGGATGTCGAATGGTCCAAGGTCAAGGCCGTCTTTGCCGATCCCAATCGCCATTTGCGCAATAACAAGGAATATAAAGTGATGAGCACGCATGGCTCGCAGCTTGTTGCGATTCAGCATCCTCATCTCATGCAGGCGGGCGCTTCGGCGCGCGAGCGTCTCAAAGAGGCGGCTGCTCAGGCCTGGGGCGTCACACGCGATAAGGTGGAAGCCAAGCAGGGCGTGCTGAAGTCCGGATCAAACTCGGCACCCTATGCGCAATTTGCTGCGGCCGCTGCTAAGGTCACACTCGATAAAGAACCCGCGATCAAAGAAGATGCCTCGCAATGGTGGTTGCTGGGCACTGGCACACAGCGCCTTGATATTCCCAATAAGGTCAATGGCAGCGCGCAATATGCCATTGATACGCGTATTCCCGGCATGGTCTATGCGGCTGTGAAGGCGTCGCCCGTTCCATGGGGCAAGCTTAAGAGCTTTAATGCCGATGCGATTAAGGATCAGCCCGGCTTTATCGCTGTGGTGGAGCTGCGCGCGGTTGAAGGCAAGCGCGGCCAGCCCGATATGCAAGATGCCGTCGCTGTTGTGGCCACCTCTTGGTACAAAGCAAAAAATGCTCTCGCTATGCTCCCCGTCGAATGGGAGTTTGGTGAGTCTGCTAAAGCCAGCAGCAAGGGCATGTCGGAAAATGCCACAAAGGTGCTGGGCGAAAAGGGCCTGATCACGAAGGAAGACCCCAAGGCTATCGAGGTCATTGCCGCATCGAAAAAGGTTGTCACCGCCGATTACGAGCGCCCCTTCGAAACCCATTTGCGTATGGAGCCCATCAACGCCACTGCGCATGTGCAGGATGATCGCGTGGATGTCTGGTCCCCCTCGCAGGATCAATCAGCCGCTGTGTTGATTGTTGCTGATCAGCTCGGCAGAGATCCTAAAGATGTCTATGCCCATCCGGTCTTCTTGGGTGGCGGCTTTGGCGGCAATGGCGGTGGCGGTACAGCCGTGACTCGTCAGGCAGCTGAAATTTCCAAGCGGCTCAAGCGCCCTGTGAAAGTGCTCTGGCCGCGTGAGGAAGATGTGGCGCAGGATAAACAGCGCCCCATGTCTGCTGCGCGCATGACCGCTTCGATTGGCGACAAAGGCCTGCCCGAAGCCATCTTCACGCGTGCGCTCTGGTACACACAAGACAAGCAGAACCAGATTGGTCCCGCCACAGCCGATTATGGCATTCACAATATGCCTTACAAAATCCCGCTGCGGCATCACGAGCGTCACAACCTTGATACGCATATTCCAAGCTCGACCCATCGCGGTCCTGGCGCCAATCAAACGGGCTTCATCACCGAAGTCTTTGCTGATGAAATGGCTCTGGCCGGTGGCTGGAATCCGCTTGATTGGCGTATTGAAATGACCAAGGATCAGGCCGATTGGCAGCTGGTGCTCAAAACCCTCAAAGAAAAGGCGAATTATCGCACTGATCTGCCCAAGGGCGAGGGCATGGGCATTGCCGCTGTTGAGTGCCATGGCACTATTGCAGCTGCTTGCGCCACAGTTTCGGTCACGCGCCGTGGTCAGTTGCGGGTTGAAAAGATCGTCATCGTCGCTGATTGCGGCCATGTGATCAATCCGCATGCTGCCAAGGAGCAGATGGAAGGTGCGGCCTGCTATGAGCTCGGCCATGCTTGGGTCGGCGGTCTGGATATTCGCGAAGGCCGCATCGTCAATACGAATATGGATACGTATAATATCCTGCGTATTGAACAAATGCCCGAGATCGAATCTTACTTTGCTCTGTCCGGCGGCAAGAAATGGGGCGGCATGGGTGAGCCTGCTGGCCCGCCAGTTCCCCCCGCTGTGGCCAATGCCATTTTTGCGGCAACCGGCAAGCGGATTCGCAAAACACCCTTCCGTCAGTATGATCTGACTTGGGCTTAGTCTCACTTGGGCTTAGTTAGACCAGGACTTAATCTGGCATTGATCTAGCTGGATCAGAGTTACAAAATAACCAGAATGGCCGCACTCAACCTGCGGCCATTTTCATTTGAAGAGTTTTCAAAAGTGCTGGTTCGATCATGCAGGCGATGCAAGCCCAAATTACAATCTTCATTGATGCCGATGCCTGTCCGGTGAAAGACGAGACTTATAAAGTGGCGGCACGCCATAGCTTGAAGGTCTATGTTGTTGCCAATTCCTATATCAATGTGCCGCGCGATCCTTTGATCGAGCGCATTGTGGTGGGTAATGGACCCGATGCTGCCGATGATTGGATCTTTGAGCATGTGCATGATCGCGCCATTGTGATCACCGCGGATATCCCGCTGGCTGATCGGGCACTCAAAGCCGGTGCTTGTGTAATCGCGCCCAATGGCAAGCCCTTCACGCCAGACTCAATCGGCATGGCTCTAGCCAATCGCAATCTGATGCAGGATTTGCGTGAGGCGGGGGCTGTGACGGGCGGACCAAAGCCCTTTGGGCCGCGCGATCGCTCGACATTTTTATCGGCGCTCGATTTAGCCATTAACCGGCTCAAGCGCAAAGGCTAGGTCCCGCCAGATGAGTGAAATGGGCAGACATTGCCTGCAAAATAGACTAGATTGTTAATAGGCAGAGAAATAGCCTCATAAGCTTGGAGAGGATATGCCTAATCTCAAAGAGCAGAATCGGCAGGAGGCGATGAAACGGCCCTTCTCGCTCATGCAAATCTTTCTGCCGAGCCTGATGCTTACGCTTTTGTTTCTTGTCTATTGCTTTTATCAAGAGAGCTCTGGCTTCATCCTCATCTTCGCCATTGCTGTCAGTGTTTCGATTGCAACTGTATGCGCGCTGATCACGCGCCGACTGCTGTTTTCTATTTGCCTCGCAGGTGTCATCAATCTGGCCATTGTCGTCATTTCCGAAATTCGCCATGCGCGCGAAAATATGACGCTGCATTCCTGGGATGTGATTGTCTTTATCAAAGATCCCTTAAGCCAAGCGAGCCCCTTTGAAATTGGCATGGGCGCTCTTGTCTTTGCAGGTGCACTGGCTCTCTTGTCTTTTGTTTATCGCAAAGATCAAAATCTTCTCAAGCGCGCTTATTGCGCATCTGTGCTTACGCTCGCTCTTTTGGCAACAACCGTCTCTGCCCTGCTCATGCCGGAGCGCAGCCAGACACAATATTTCTGGCCCGATCTGCATCTGTCGAACTTTTATCGCTCTCTCAATGAAACGGTTGAAGCTCTGTCACGCAAAAGCTTGGTGCTGGCCAGCGCGGATCCGATACTCACTCCCGCGACTCATCACTACGTCTGTCAGCCGAACAGCAAGCCAGTCCATATCATTCTCATTCACGAAGAATCCGTGATGGTGCCTGATATCTTTCCTGATCTTGAGTTTGATCGCAGCCTGTTGGATTTTTATAAATCAGATGATGAGGCAATTCATCGCTTGCGTGTCGAGACCTATGGCGGCGCATCTTGGTTGACACAATTTTCGATCTTCACAGGCGCCTCCACCCATTCCTATGGGTCCATTCGCAATTTCGTGCAGATTTTTAGTGCCGGTAAATTGCAGGAGGCCATTCCGCAAGTTTTGGCGGAATGCGGCTATCAAACTATCATGTTCACGCCTTGGCGAAAAACCTTCATGTCCATGGCGCGTTTTTATGAAAGCATAG
>CAIVAX010000243.1 GCA_903903935.1 uncultured Hyphomicrobiales bacterium
CGCCATTTTCAATCTGCGGCGAATTGAGCCGCCAGAACGGCCCTAATAAGGATTGCGATGTCTCCTTTGTGCCCTGTTCGCCATTGTTCAATAAACACACCAGCGAGGATATGCCCAAAGATCCTGCCAGCAAAATAGCTTCATTATGCGTATCGGAGGATTGCTGGCCGATAGAAATGATCAAGCGTGCAGCTTGGCGCAATTCATCCTCGCTCAGATGAACATCGCGGATGAAGCCATGCATATGGGTGATGAAGGAGGTCATGATTTCGCGCAGTCGCGGATCTTGCGTTTGTTGCATCACCGCCAGCACGGCTGGGGTGACATCGCTTTCATGCTTGATCATGGTGTGGCTCTTCAAAGGCAGAGTGTCAGACTCCCTTGTTATCCGTCACTTTTGGCGTGCGGGCAAGCCAAGAGCGGCAATCTTGCCTTCCCTTGGAAACCCATTAAACTCTCTCTCAACAAGCTCGGGCACAGGCGGCACGTAGAGGCTGTTTGCTAGCTCAGGGCTTGATCAAAATTGGGCTGGGGGAAATCATGATTATACAGATCGCCCGTAAAGGATTTGGACAGGCGCTGCTCGCCTTTGTCTTTCACGCTCTCGTCTTTACTGCTCTGGCCCCATTGGCCAAGGCTGATCCTGTTGAGGATTTTTATAAGGGTCGGCAAATCAAAGCGATTGTCGGCAATCCTCCGGGCTCGGATTATGATGTGTGGATGCGGTTGATGGTGCGCCATTGGGGCCGCTTCATTCCGGGCAAACCCAGTTTCATTGTGCAAAACATGCCCGGCGCAGGACAAATCATTGCCGCCAATTACATTGCCAATAGTGCCGAGCGCGATGGCTCTGTGATTGGCTTTACCGAACGCGCTCTGCCCTATCTGTCTTTGATGGGTGATAGCAATATTAGATTTGATCCGCGCAAATTGAGCTGGATTGGTTCGCCCGAGCTGACCAATCGCGCTTGTTTTGCGATTGAAACCTCACCAGTCCAAAAGGCCGAGGAATTATTCGAGAAAGAAATTCTGATTGGCGGCGCTGGCGCAGGCACTTCTGTCACCAATACGCCGATCTTGCTGGCCAAATTGCTGGGTATGAAATTCAAATTGATTGAAGGCTATGGCAGTGCAGAAAATGTCATTCACGCCATGGAAAAAGGCGAATTGAATTCTGTCTGCCAGACGATTGGGGGCATTCGCAGCTCTCGACCGGGCTGGATTGAGAGTGGCAAGCTCAAAGTCCTGTTCACGATGGAGCATGATCCTGTGCCGGGGATTAATGCGCCGACTATTTATCAATTCGCCAAGACCGAAGAGCAAAAGCAGATCATCTCCCTTTATGATTCCAGTCTCGAACTGGGGCGCCCGGTGATTGGCCCGCCGGGAATTCCGGCTGATCGGCTCGAAGCGCTGCGGCGCTCCTTTGATGCAATGATGGCGGATCCGGCCTTTCTCGAAGAGGCCAAAAAGCTGCATTATGAAATCACTCTGCGCAAGGGCGAAAAATTGCAGCAGGTCGTTGATGAGATTATGAGCGCGCCGCCCTCCGTGATTGAGCGTATTAAAGAGCTCACCAAATAATCCACATCTGAACAGCAAGCCCGCAAAGCGGCGTCGATGAACCAGCTACCTTGGTCGCAAGATCAGTGTGGTTATGCCCTTAAAAGTTATTAAATATAACAATACGGCGTGTGTCGTATCAGCTCGAGCTGTGCTTTTGGCTGGGGGCAGCCATGCAGAAACTGAACTGGTCGTTGTGCATTGCAGCAATAGATAGGTTGTATCAGCTCAGGCGCGATCCCTCCGTAGGGATAATCCAGAGCCTTCACCAAAAAGAGGCTGCTATGACCAAACAGACACAAATCGATCTTGCCGCATTGGGCGTCATTTTCTCGCTGGGCTTTCTTGCCATTGCCACGGCGCTGATCGCCTGAGGCCTTCGCCACAGCCGCCCTTTGGGGGCCTACTTGTCGGCCCCTTCAGAAAGCGTTAGAGCCAGCTTTGTGCTGGCTCTTTGTGCTGGCTCTTGCCAGTCTGAGGAGAGGTGATCATGGCTGAGGCGGATCTGTTCTATAAAGCGCATGTCTTTGTGTGCAAGAATGAGCGGCCTGAAAACCACCCGCGTGGTTGCTGTTTAAACAAGGGTGCGCATGAATTGCACGCCTATATGAAAGAGCGGGCCAAGGCCGCTGGGCTGAAATCTACACGTATCAATCAATCTGGGTGCCTAGAGCGCTGTGAGCTGGGGCCGGTTTTGGTGATTTATCCTGAAGGCGTTTGGTACACCTATCGCGATAAGGCGGATATTGACGAAATCATCCAAACGCACATGGTTGAAGGTGGGCGTGTTCAGCGTTTGATGCTCTTGCCCAATGAGACTTTACCCGCGCAAAGAGAGGCGCGTTTGGCGTCTCACTAGCAAACAGCATTTTTGTCTTATGGATGGGCTAAAAGCGCGCCATGTCCCTGTAGCGGCGTCCAGTCGCCCAGCAGGCTCAGCATGTGCCGAATGCGCGAGGTCTGATTACAGATCACCGGTTTGCCAAATTCATCTTCCAGCTTGCGCGCGACAGGCTCACACAGCCATGTGCCACCGCCGATATATAGCGCATCAGCATCGGGGTTTTCGATGAGTGCAGTGCGGCCCAAGTGCCAGGCCAGCACCATATGATCATCGGCTTTGATTTTCACAAAATCAGCAGGCTTGAGTGATTGATTGTAAACGCCGGTGATGGTGATGCCCTCTCTGGCAAAGAAGAGTTTGAGATTTTCATTCATCGCATCTGACCATTTATTGGCGACAACGAGTTTCTTAATCCCAATCTCTGCGGCAGATTTGACAATTGCATTGACTGTGCTGGTGCAGGGAATACCCGCATGCTCATTCATCATTCGCACAAGTCGATCATGCCCCTCCAATCCCATGAGAATGGGCAGGGGCACGCCATTTTGGATGATCAGATCAACACCCCGCGCCAGCAATTGATCGAGATAGCTGGTCATGGGTGCAAAGACACGCTCGACATCCTGATTGGAAAACTCCGCCAAGCCAACGGGAATGAGAAATAATTCAATTCCGGGCGGGGCGATGCGATAGAATTCATAAGGTTCATTGCCGATCACGCCGAGCGGGGCGAGGCAACCAATTTTGAATTTGGGCAGATGATCTTCAAACATTGCGGGCAGAGCCTATCAGGGTGTTGAGAAAATGCGCCCATGATAGGGTCTGGGTGTCCAATCCTTGAGCATTTGCATGACATGACGCACGCGCGCAGTTTCATTGCAGATCACGGGTTTGCCAAATTCATCTTCAAGCCGCTTGGCCACGGGTTCGCACAGCCATGAGCCGCCCCCTAAATAAAGCCCATCTGCTTCAGGGTGATCTTGAAATCCACGCCGACCCAGCTCATAGGCCAGTTCCATATGGGCAGCATCTTTGATTTTCATAAAATCCTTGGGCGCAATGGATTGATTGGCAATGCCGCAAACTTCTATGCCCTCGCGAGCGAAGAAAGTGGCAAGGCTGTTATTCATGCTGTCCGACCATTTATTGCCAACAACGATTCTACGAATGCCAATCTCCCGCGCACTTTTGACAACAGCATTGACGGTTGAGGTTGCGGGCAGGCCCGTATAGTCCCGCATATGGGCGATCATGCGATCATGCGCCTCAAGGCCAATGAGAATGGGCAGGGGCACACCATTTTGAATGATCAGCTCAACCCCGCGCTCCATCAATTGATCCAGATAGCCATCGAGAGGCGCGAAAGCGCGCTCGACATCCATGCTGGAAAATTCGGTCAGTCCTACCGAAATCATCACCGCCATGCAGCCTTGCGGCCAGAGTCGATAAAACTCAAAGGCGCCATTATCAATCACGCCTAAAGGAGCTAAGCAGCCAATCTTATGCTTGGGTAGTGCATCTTCAAACATGAATCCCCCGTGCTGATCTTGTTCTTATTTTGCGAAATGGCCGCTTTGCCATGCTTGTAGACCAAGGCAGGCTGGGACTCTTTAACGCCTCTGTTTGGCAGAGGCAATTGCTTGATGCAGGGGCAGGGTTATTTTGGTTTGGCTCCCGTGTCTCTGCGCCGCACGAAGAGATTGGTGATCACGGCTTGGGCAATATGTTCAGCCATGCATTGATAGCCCAGATCATTGAGATGGAAATCATCACTGGCCAGCATATCGAGATTGGCTCTGCTCTTGGCGATGAATTGCATTGCTTCATACCGGCGAACATAGAGCACGTTTTCGCTACTCGCGACACGGCCCAGCGCCTCACGAATGGCGGTGTAAGAGTCATCGCGGGCAAAGCGCGGAGTATATTGCAGGCCGACCAGCACCACATCAATGTTGCGTTTCTTCAGCCTGCTGATCGAAGTATGCACAATGGTTTCAAATTCACTGGGTGTGATATGGGCAAGGGCATCATTGGTGCCCAATTGCCATAAGACGAGATCAGGATGGGTGAGTGCCACTTCATTCATCAACCGATCGGCCGTATTGGCCGCCACTTCGCCAGACACACCGCGATTGATGATTTTGACTTCGACATCCTTGAGAGATTTTTCCAGAATATTTTGCAATTGCGCGGGATAGGTCTTGCCCCGCACGGAAGCGCCCACGCCATAAGTGGATGATGAGCCGATCGCAAGAATGGTGAGCTTTTTATTGCGCTCGAGCAGGCTGGCCATATTGACCAGCGGGGCAGGCATTGCAATATCGGCATTGGGCGCATCGCATTGCGGGCTCAATGTTGCTGACTTGTCTTCGATAGCTGGGTTTGGCGAGCGCGCGCTCTCTTGCGCAAGAGTTATGGGCGCGCCCAAACACACAAAGGCCAAGAGCACTCTTGTGAATATGAGATGGTGAAGCACAGTTAGTTTCATGGGGCACGCAACCTTTGACGCCATTCTGATGCCCAAGCAGCTAGTGATAGAGCCATGACACCTGAAGCAATGATCAAAAAGTCTATTCCAATATTACCATCTGCTGAATATCGCACAAATTGTCCTATCAGGCTGAGAACTGATCCCAGACAAAAGACGTTGAGCGAATTGCGCCCCAGCATGGATAGCAATCTGGTTATTGGTCGAAGATAATGATTCAGAAATGCAAACATCCCCCCAAACATGATGATGAGGGACAGTAAGTGGATAATGCGCATGGGAGTCAAGAAAGTCTTGTCGAAGGTAAAGAAAAGATGAGGAGCAGGCATATCTAACGGGTCGGGTTCAAATTCGCTCCAGCCGATCCAGATTCCAATCAGCAAAATAGGCAGAACAATAGTGCGGCTCACCCAAGGATGGGCTTTGATCAGTTTGCCTATTGGGCCTGGTTCTGCCAGCACAAAGCCCAAATCAAACATGAATTGCCAGGCCATGGGATTGAAAAACCAGCGTCCCTCTATTGGCCATGTGGGCAGATTAAAGCCAGTGACCAGAGTGAGCGTGTAAAGGGTTAAGGATAGAGGGAGCAAAAGCCAGGATGTATAATGATTGATGATGGCAATCACGGGGGCGAAAAACATCAAGACAACGTAAAGCGGCAGAATATCAAAAAAGCCC
>CAIVAX010000244.1 GCA_903903935.1 uncultured Hyphomicrobiales bacterium
AACGCATCTTTAAGACTTAGGCCTGTCATCGACGCTTTTAGGATCAGTTTAATTAGGACTAATAAACAAGAGTATAGAATGCTTTGTCTCATCAGTAATTACATAGATCAATAAGAGTTTGTATTAAAGTCTATTTAAAATATACAAATAAAATCAATATGTTAACGTTAAAATTAAGCACAAATTAACTATGCCCTGTCAAATTAAAAACATAACAACAAGGGGCCGTCACCATGAACATCCTGCTGATCGAAGATGACCAATCCGCCGCTATGGGCATTTCACTGGTGCTGAAGGCTGGCTCTAATCAGGTCTATCATGCTGCCACTGGCTATGAAGGCTTGGATCTGGCCAATCAGAACAGCTACCATCTGATCGTTCTGGACATTAACCTGCCTGATATCTCCGGCTATGATGTTTTAAAAACGTTGCGCCGCTCTGGCGATGCGACACCGGTCATTGTGCTGTCGGGTCTTGGCTCGGTGCAAGATAAGGTGCGCGGCCTTGAATTGGGCGCAGATGATTATCTGGCTAAGCCTTTCCTTAAAGAAGAACTGACAGCGCGCGTTGAGGCGGTTATTCGCCGCTCGCAGCCCGCCATGACGGGCTCTGTGGTCAAGATTGGCGATCTGTGCATTCTGTCGGATGTGAAATCGGTGATGATCAATGGGGTCAATCTGCATCTGACCCCGCGCGAATTTGACATTGTCGAATTGCTGGCCCGCCGCATTGGCACACCGGTTTCGAAAGCCTCGATCCTGACTTATCTCTATAGCGGCATGTGCCCGCCGCAAGATAAGATCGTTGACGTGTATATCTGCAAGATCCGTCGCAAGATGGAGGCTGTGAGCCCGCAAGATGCTTATATTTCGACCATGCGCGGCGATGGCTATGTGCTCGCAGCACCGCGTCACCTCTCCTTGGCGCGTGCAGCTTAAGTTCAAGAGTTCAAGAGCTCAATAGGCAAGTTGACAGAACCCGCGCTCTGACGCGGGTTTTTTTATTGTCTTTGATCGTTAGCTCTGTTGGGCAGGCACGGAGCGCAAGAGGGCGTCAATTTGCTCTTCAGAATAGGGCTTGCTGATAAAGGCATCAAAGCCAGCCTCTGCGGCAGCCTGCTTATCCTCATCGAAGGATTGCGCTGTCAGAGCAATCAACCGTGAGGGGTGCTTTTGCTTTGGCAGTGCGCGAATGGCTCTGGCACACTCAAGGCCGCCCATGCGCGGCATTTGCATATCGAGAATGACAAGATCAAAGCGGGCAGTTTGGGTTGTCTCGAGTGCATCCTCGCCATTATCAACCGCTTCAACCTGATGGCCGCGTTTACTCAAAATGATTTGCAAGAGCAGGCGCGAGGATGAGGAATCATCAGCAATCAAAATCCGCAAGAGATCTTGCGGCTCTTGTGTCAGCAGCGCAGGATCTTCTTGCTTGGTGTTTTCACTCAAAGGTGTGGTGACAGGAAGAGTCAGCTCAATCTTAGTGCCAGAGCCATAGCGCGAGCTGATTGCAATCGAGCCGTTCAAGAGGTCGGCTAATCTTTTTGCAATCGCAAGGCCAAGTCCGGTGCCGCGATCACGCAAAGCTTGATCATGATCAGCCTGCTGAAAGGGCTCAAACAGAGATTGCAATTTGGACTCTGGAATACCCGTCCCACTGTCTTGCACGCTGAGGATCAGATTGGGAGCAACATAAGAGGCGTGCAAATGGATCTCACCTTGCGTTGTAAATTTGGCAGCATTGGTGAGAAAGATCTGCACAATTTGTCGCAGTTTTGAACTATCGACATAGACTGAAGCGGGCAGGGAGGGATCAAGCGTCAGGCGCATAGCCACATCTTTTGAACCGATGAAAAGACTGGCGACATCTTTGAGCGAGGTGAGAAAGGGTTGCAGCACCAGCAAACTATCGGTGCGTTGCATTTGACCGGAATCCAGTTTTGAAAAATCAAGGATGTCATCAATGATCTTCATCAATTGCGCTGAAGCCTCATCAATCAGCCGCAAATAATGTGTCGCCTCTTGCGACATCTCCTGCTTGCTCAGAAGCCGTGCAAATCCGACCACTGAGGTCAAAGGTGTGCGCAATTCATGGCTCATCATGGCGAGAAATTGCGTGCGGTTATTCACTGCTTTGATGTCAGACGGAGCGGGGCCTTTGCCTTGACGCAGGGTTTGGCTTTTGGCCAATTCATCTTCCAATCGGCTTATAAAAGACTGAGCCCAAAAGCTGATTACCAAAATGAGTGAGACCAAACACAAGATGAGGATGAGATGGCGTAAGCGAAGTTGCGTTAATTGCTCCTCAACCTGCGCAAGAGGCTGGCTAGCGAGAATGATGAGAGATTGATCCAAGGGGGCCCAGATTTGGGCTAGCAGATTTTGTCCCGGCACAGGACCGGGGATTTCAAGCAATCCATGATCATCCTTCACCCATTCAAGCAGGATCGAGCTTGGTACGGTCTGAACCGGGTCCGGGCGATCCCGAGGCAGGGTGAGGAGATAGGCACCCTTCTGGTCATAGACATCATAATGAAGCGCCAGATTGGGGCTGGATCCCATGAGAGCTTGCCGTAATTGATCTCTGGCCTCGGCCGTGGGCTTCAGCCCCGTTTGAACGAGGCTCTGCAAGGGTAGACCAAGGACCTGCGCATCCTGACGCAGATGATCAGCCAAATTAGTCAGATAATTCTTGGAGGAGAGATAGCTCCAGGCGCCGCCCACCACAAGGATAGCCAGGATCGCCAGTCCTGGCACGATCCAGAAGGACCTGAATAGGTTAAAT
>CAIVAX010000245.1 GCA_903903935.1 uncultured Hyphomicrobiales bacterium
ATATCTGCATAAAGCGCTTCAGCCCCCGTCACCGCCAAAAACACGCTGCCCAGAATGATAAAACCAATCAGTCCATGACTGAGCAGAAAGTAAATGCCTTGCAGAGGATTAAAGGCATAAAAAATTTCCGGCGCATCGCCAATATGCGTAAACCCCATCACTGCAATAGAACCAAACCACAGCAGCATAATAGGGCTGAACAGATTGGCGACACGCGCCGTACCAGATTTTTGCACGCTAAACAGCGTGATCAAGATCACAACCGTGATGACCAACACATAGGGTTCAAACAAAGGTGTGACTAGTTTCAAGCCTTCAACCGCTGACAAAACGGATATTGCTGGTGTGATGATCGCATCACCAGCAAACAGCGCGGCGCCCATAATACCCAAGAACAGCACACCCGCTGATCGCCGCCCCAACGCATTTTGCGCCAGCGCCATCAAGGCCAAAGTCCCGCCCTCGCCTTTATTATCGGCGCGCATCAGAAACAAAACATATTTCAGCGTCACAGTGACAAACAGCGCCCAGATCAACAGCGAGACAACCCCGATCACATCGGTAGGCTGAATGCCGGAACCGGCCGCATGCGTTAAGGATTCTCGCAAGGCATAGATCGGGCTGGTTCCAATGTCGCCATAGACAACACCCACTGAGGCGAGTGACAGAGCCAATAGATTACTATGGCCATGCCCATGTCCATGTCCATGCTCATCGCCAGGCCCATGCACCGCCTCAGGCGCCGCAGAGGAGCCAGCCTCAGAGGAAGAGTGCTGAGTGTCAGGATTGGCGTGATCGACCATGATTAAAACCCAGTTTACGGGAACGGACGGCGCAAATGATCTTCGTCGAGCAGCTCCTATACAGCTTTCAGACCCTGCGGCAAAGTCTAACCAGACGCTTAACTCAATTGTTTGTAAGAGAATTTCAATACCATAGGCCCAAGCTGGCGATCTCAATGGGGCTTCCCGCCCAAAATGACTGAGGCTGCCCCTTTGCCATGGATTTCCAGCCCCCCAATCTGGGTAATTTTTGTCGCTTTAATCCTTATTTTCGTTCAAGTGAGGCGCATAAATCATCTTAAAAGTCTAAAGCGGGAGCAAAGCCAGCGAATTGAAGCCCTCACTGACGAAATCTGGGAATTGAAAGAGGCGCAGGCCGCGCGCAATCGCGCCGAAGCGGCCAATGAAGCCAAGACGCGGTTTCTGGCCAATGTCAGCCATGAGATTCGTACCCCCCTGAACGGCATTTTAGGCATGGCGGATCTGCTGGCCCAAACTGGCCTTGGTCCCGAGCAAAGGGATTATGTCGACACATTGAAAACATCCGGCCGGGCTCTCACCAATCTGATTGATGAGATTCTCGATTTTTCCAAAATTGAAGCGGGCAAATTGACTCTGGCCGAGGATGTTTTCGATCTCACCCCAATGGTCGAAGGCGTGATCGAACTGCTCGCCCCGCGCGCTCAAGGCAAGGGCCTCGAAATTGCCGCCTCGCTCGCCAGCGATCTGCCAAGACAACTCAAAGGCGATTCCGCGCGCCTGCGACAAGTCCTGCTCAATCTGGCCGGCAATGCGATCAAATTTACCGAGCACGGCGGCATAGGCGTGAAGGTCACAAGACTTGGGCCAGATCAAATCCGCTTTGCTATTTTTGATACAGGTTCAGGCATTGCCCCCGAGCGGCAAGCCTCGATCTTCGAAGAATTTGAACAA
>CAIVAX010000246.1 GCA_903903935.1 uncultured Hyphomicrobiales bacterium
AGTGGTGGCCAGCAACAACGTGTCGCGCTCGCCCGCGCTCTTGTCTATGAGCCAAGTCTGCTTTTGCTGGATGAGCCATTTAGCAATCTTGATACAAAATTGCGCGAGCAAATGCGCGTAGAAATCAAAATGCTGCAAATAAAACTTGGCATTACAGTTTTATTTGTGACTCATGATCAGGTCGAAGCTTTGTCTTTGTCCACACGCCTTGCCGTTATGCATCAAGGCCTTGTTCAGCAAGTGGGAACGCCTCGCGCACTCTATGAGCAACCAGCCAATGCAATTGTTCGTGATTTCATTGGACGTTCAGTCCTTCTAAAAGCCAAAGTTATCGAAGCAAATACACAATTGCATGTCTTTGTTGAAGATGGAGACGGTGGCGCTAAATTTACACTTAATCGCTCCTCTGGCTTAAGTCAGCCCGGGCTAGGGCAGTATATTCATTTGTCATTGCGTCCAGAAGACATCAAAATTGTTAGGTCCAATGAAGCGCAAAATAAACTGTCTGGCCTTGCTGGTACAGTTGAGGCGGCTTTGTTCGAGGGCGAGCGCACTGAATATCGTGTGCGTATTCAGTCTCAACATCCCGTTAATGTCTACGGCAGTCGGCGCGACAGTTTCGTTGAAGGTGAGAAAGTTTGGCTCGATATTCCAACCCATGCCCTTACAGCATGGATTACCTAAATCTGCAGGGAGGATATAATGAAACCAATAAAACTGCTTTTCGCTTTGGCAATAGGCGCTGCTTCATTCAGCGCTATGCATCTAACTCAAGCTTTAGCTCAACAGCCCGCTGATTGGGATAAGGTTGTTGAAGCTGCAAAAAAAGAAGGGGAGATTATCGTCTGGGCGCAAGCCAGCGATAGCTCTCGTAAATTCTGGAAAGATGCCTTTGAGAAGGACAATCCGGGAATTAAAGTCAATCTGTTCCAGCCCAGCAACACGGCCGAGCGTGATACGCGCGTCCTTCGCGAATGGGAAGCCAAGGTTCTCAAAGTCGATGTCTTTGTCGCTGGATCAGCTGGAATGGTTGCACGACTCAAGCCCGCAGGTATTTTGCAGCCGGTCAAGCCTTTCTTGCGGGATGATACTCTGGATGGCAAAAACTGGATCGGCGGCGCGCCCGTTTGGGTCGATCTTGAAAAACAATATGTGATGATTGCCGATTTGCCCGCAGGCGTGCCGGCAATTGCCAATGAATCTGTCGATATTAACGCAATCAAAAATTGGACGGATCTGCTAGACCCCAAATGGGATGGTAAGATCATTTCGCTTGATCCCCGCCAATCAGGTCAGACTTACGCCTTCACGCTTTTTTTGAATGCCAGTAAAGATCTGGGTCCAGATTTTGTTCGCAAATTCTTCAAAGGTGGGCGCGTTGTCTTCACCAATGATCAGCGCCAAATTGGAGAATGGGTTGACTCCGGTCGCATGATGCTGGGTTTTGCTCTGCGGGAGCCTGAAATTCGTAGCCTGTTGTCGGTTGGCAGTAAAATTAAAACAGTGCCGGCTTTGATGGCCGGCGGTGTGCCGCAGACCGTTACTGTAGGCAGCGATTCATCTCTGAGTGTCGTCAATCTCAATCCCTTGCCGCATCCTAATGCCGTTCGCGTCTATGCCAATTGGATCTATTCAAAGGCAGGTCAGCAGGCGATGGTTGATGCAACAGGTCTGTTCAGCACCAGGGTTGATGTGGATACCAGCAAATTACCAGATCGCGTGAAACAGAAGGTGGGTGTCAAATATACCAATGCCAATGATGAAAATCTCAATGGCACGGAATTGACAAAAGCCATGCGGGATAATGTGACAGCTGCAATCGTCGAAAAATAAAATTGGTGATCAAGGAC
>CAIVAX010000247.1 GCA_903903935.1 uncultured Hyphomicrobiales bacterium
AAATTGAAACCACAGTGGCTGCACTCAGACAATTTGCCAATGAACTAGGGGAGTGAGATCCGACATGCCTGAATTGAAAAATAGCGTGTGGCCGATGCTTGAGAAGATTTCCGAGTCTCGTGAAACGGCGGCCCATAAAGAGCTGCTCGAAGGGCAGAAAAAGCTGGCCGATTGCGAGCGTCGTGAGCAGCGCCTGGAGGATATGCGCAAGGATTACGAGAGCCGTTTTTTGAGCGCCGAGAGCGGGCGCGTGCAGACTGTGGGGGATATTGCGATCTGCCGCAGCTTCATCGGGCATGTGGAGGGTTTGCAGAAACTGCTGGGCCAGCAGAAAAACACGCTCAACGAGAAGATTGAACAATCAGAGAGCGCGCGAATGACTGCTCGCATGGAAGTCATGAAATGGAACCATTTGAACGAACGCGATATCAGCAATGCAAAGGCCCGCCGAGAGGCTACCGAGCAGCGCGTCATTGATGAGGTCGCGTTGACGCGTTTTGCCTATCGTAAGTCGATGTAATTTGCGCGGCGGATCCCCCCCGCCTGATTGACGGCCCTACCGCCGGGGGTAGGGCGAATTTATTGTTTCAATCCCATTGAAATCTATAGATTTACCTTGTAGTATCCAACCGTCAAAAATGATTTAAATAAAAAAAATAGCCGAAATGACAATTATTTGGCTAAATTAGGCTTGTGCTTCTCCAGACGTTCTGCACCGCCCCTGCTTCCTAATCACTGTTCACGGTCAAAACCCCGATGGCCTCAAAGCGACAGATTATCGGCGACAGCAAGCAGATGCGATCGCTGCGGGAAATGCTATCGCTGGTTGCGGGAACCACGGCCACCGTATTGATCAGTGGTGAGAGCGGCAGCGGGAAAGAGCTCGTCGCGCAGGCCATCCATGATGGTTCGCCGAGGTCGAAGGCAGCATTTGTTCCTATCAATTGCGCTGCGATTCCGCGGGAATTGCTCGAAAGCGAATTATTCGTCCATCGCAAGGGCGCTTTTTCCGGCGCGATTGCTGACCGCAAAGGCCGCTTCGAACTGGCCGACGGCGGCACACTATTTCTCGATGAGATCGGCGATATGCCTGCAGAAATGCAGGTTAAGCTTTTGCGCGTTTTGCAGGAGGGGGTGATCGACCCCGTAGGCAGTTCCGTGCAGGTTCATGTTGATGTGCGGGTGGTGGCGGCGACGCATCGCGACCTTGAGGCGGAGTGTGCCGCTGGACGTTTTCGCGAAGACCTGTATTTTCGGCTCAATGTGCTGCCGGTTAAGGTTCCGCCGCTGCGCGAACGTGGCGATGACATTCCCAGACTCATCGAACATTTCGCGAAATTTCATGCCCAAGCTGAGAACCGGCCGATTAGTTTTGAGGTCTGTCTGGCGCGCGCCATACAGGCGTATTCGTGGCCTGGAAATATCCGCGAACTGTCCAATTTGATTTTCCGTTTGAGCGTGCTCTACCCGGGGCGCCGGCTTGGCATTGATTCCGTACCGCGGCACTTGTTGCCGACCAAAATGGCTGTCGATGTTCAGGTGGCCACCGAGCCCGCCGGGGCTTTCATCGCCCTCGAAGAAGAGCCCTACGAGCCGTCGCTGGATGGTGTGGCAGCCAATGCAGGCTTCGATCGCAACCCGGTTGAAGACATCATTTTTGTTGCCAATGGCGGTGCAATGTTGCCCGAGGGGGGCTTGGCCCTGAAGGACTATCTCAACGACATTGAGAAAAACATCATTGCGCAGGCGCTGTCGCGCACCGGCGGCAATGTCAGCAAAACCGCCCAACTACTGCAATTGCAGCGAACCACGCTGATACAAAAAATGAACAAATTAAAGCGTGGCGGTGACGCCGCGGTTTCCAACGAGGAATCAGAGTTTTTACAAAATAGTGCCTGAGAGCATTTCGCAGGTTTTGAAGCGAATTTTAAAAAGTACGGAATTTCCATGTCCATTCGGCGTAACCAAGGTTTAGTGCTCTCAGAGATCATGTTTATTCTATTGCTCATCAGCGCCATGGTCATGGTGGTGTTTGTGGGCAGGTTGTCTCTAGATGAGGCTAAACGTACTGAGGCGGCCAAAGCGACGGCTGTGACATTACTTAAGTGGTTCGATGAGCTAGGATCAGAGGCTAGCAAGGTGCCCGCCGCCTTGCAGGAAAAATGCAGGCCGGCAGAGACGGCTGAGGACGCTGCCGCCAAAACCGAGGTGAAGGTCGCTGCGCGGACTTGGGGAGGGTGTCGGGATGCTCTGCTCGCAGAAGGGGGGCCCTTGCATGAAGAGAAAAATCCGTTTGAACCGGAGTATTCCGTATTCAGCGAAAAATGCGACCGCGGTAATCGGGGTACGCGCGGGGGTATCGTGGTGGAAGAGTCCTTGAAAGTCGCGCCAGGACAGCCGGCAGCGTTTGCGCCGATTGCCCACGGGCGTGTATTAGAGAAGGATCTCGGGATCAGGATTGCGATCTGTGACAAGGGGTCGTTCGTCATAAAAATCGGCGAGTCAAAATTATGAGCGATCACAAAGACGTTCCTGTCGAAATAGCGCCTTCGGTGGTTTCAGAGAAGCTCGGCTTCAGGAAGTGGCTCTACGCCTGGCTACTGGATCCGACCATCGAGGGGAACTATCAAAAGCCGATTGATAATTTCATTGCCCTTTTAATTGTCGGTAATTTGTTTGCGCTCCTTCTCGAGAATGTCCCTGGTATTGCA
>CAIVAX010000248.1 GCA_903903935.1 uncultured Hyphomicrobiales bacterium
CCCAACAAGGCTTGAGTTTTCACAGGCAGCATATTTCTCCCCAAAGTTTATTTGATTAATCTAATTAAATTCATATCGAAATGAGAGGTAAAATTCCACTTAAAAAAATGCTGCGCTGCAAAATGTACGCGAATATTAAGAGGATCTTAAAAAAATAGAATTGCTGCATGCAACTTGGCTTCTAACTCAACTTAGCTTGCAACCCAACTTAGCTTGCAACCCAAAGCCTATCTAATCAATCAAAAAAAGCCACCCAAACACCAGGCTCGCACCAGCCATCACGAAGGTCGCCAACCAACCCATCAAATACATTGGGCGCGACAAAGTAAAACGCCCCATGAGGTCTTCATTTTTCCCCATGATCATCATCACCGCCATCAAGGGCGCGGCGAGCACGCCATTGACGACAGCGCTCCAATAGAGCGCCTTCATCGGATCGAGCGAGGTGAAATTCAGCACAGCTCCCCCCAGAGTTGCCGCTGCAATGACACCGTAAAAAGCTTTCGCTTCTTTCCATTGCCGATCCAGTCCCTCGGTCCAGTCAAACAATTCACTCACCGCATAGGCGGCTGATCCAGCCAAAACGGGAACGGCCAGAAGGCCCGTGCCAATAATGCCCAATGAAAAAAGCGCAAAGGCAAACTCACCTGCCAAAGGCCGCAGAGCTTCCGCCGCCTGCGCCGAGGTTTCAATCGTCGTCACCCCCGCCACATGCAAACTGGCTGCTGTGGCAAAGACGATGAACAAAGCCACCAGATTGGAAAAGCCCATTCCCACATAAGTATCAAAACGAATACGCGCCAATTCGCGGCCCGCATGTCTGGGCGTCACACACAGAGGTTTCACATGGCGGCGATGCTGCTCTTCCACCTCCTGCCCCGCTTGCCAGAAAAATAGATAGGGGCTAATGGTCGTGCCCAACACTGCCACCAATGCCATGGCATGCTCGCGATCAAACACAAATACGGGGATCAAAGTACCACGCACAGCCTCTGACCAGGACAGATGAACCGTGAAGACCACACCCACATAGGCGAACAAGCACAATGTGGTCCATTTCAACAAAGCCGCATATTTCCGATAGCTGATGAAGACTTCCAAAATAATGCACAAAACACCAAAGGCGATCGCATAGACCAAAACTGGCCCGCCCATCATAAGCGCCAAGGCAGCGCCCATAGCGCCCAAATCAGCGCCCAGATTGATCACATTGGCAACCAGCAAGAGTGTCACAATGGCGTAAAGCAGCGGGCGCGAATAATGGTGTCGCAAATTTTGCGCGAGGCCACGGCCCGTCACAGAGCCAATTCTGGCACTGATTTCCTGAATGACCGCCATCAGCGGAAAACTATAGGGCAAGGTCCACGCAAGCCCATAACCAAACTGCGCGCCAATCTGGCTATAGGTTGCAATGCCACTGGGATCATCATCCGCCGCCCCGGTGACAAGCCCCGGACCAAGCCGCTTGAACCAGCCCGCCGATTGCTGTCGATGCGCAAGTTTTTTGATCGCCGGGGTTTGAGGATCGGGCAGAACTTTGGGGCTTTGCGTCATAAATTGACCTTATTGGAATTAACCATAAGTGACAGGGCAGAATGGGCTGAACACGCCGGCAACTCAAATAAGGTTGCGCTTTATGCGACCCGCTGACAAGCTCAACCCTCGCCAACTCACCACAGCCAAGTGACATTCTGCTATTAAAATTTAGCTTAATTGAGGCCCTGGTACTGAAATGCTGGCATGCCGGAAGCAAGTCAGCTATAAAGACCCGACATATGGCTCTCAGGGCCCTATCTCCATTAGGTATGACTCAGTGACATTGTCTAACACCAGCCCCGCGCTGGCCCGTGCGCTCGATGAACGCGCTTATCATGATCTCACCCCCGTTCAATCCGCCGTTTTAACCCCAGAGACCTTAGGTCGCGACATTGTTGTCTCAGCGCAGACGGGCTCTGGCAAAACTGTGGCCTTTGGTCTTGCCATCGCACCTGACCTTTTGCAGGACGCAGAAGATTTGGGCGAAGCTGCAAAACCATTGGCTCTCA
>CAIVAX010000249.1 GCA_903903935.1 uncultured Hyphomicrobiales bacterium
ATGGGCGACGCGCCGCGGCTACTGAAGCAATATTGGCCAGAGCATCGGCATTCACCCGCTCAACGAGCGAAGCAAAATCCGCTGCATCACGCGCCGGTATCACATAGCCATGCATGACATTGAGCGGATAATCGCGCTGGCGCATGTGTAACTTTGCCAAAGCGCGCCAAGTTCCACCGATGGCATAAAAGGTGCGGCCCTTTAGTCGATCAAGTTGCGGCACATCTATCAGCGCTTTGCGCACAATCTTAGCGGCCTTTTTAGGGGAGCGATCCGACACATCCATCAAGGCCAAGCCGCCAAGGCGCAAAGATGTTCCTTTGCCCATGCGACGCCCGCGCACATCATTGAGTTCCAGAGACCCACCGCCCAGATCACCCACCACGCCATCGGGATTATTAAAGCCCGACATGACGCCATAGGCGGCCAGTTCAGCCTCGCGCCGGCCCTCCAGCAATTCAACTTTATGGCCTATGGCCTTTTGCGCTTGTTCCAAAAAGGCCGGGCCATTCGATGCATCGCGCGCCGCGGCAGTGGCTAGAACATGCACATTGCTAATGCCCATGGGCCGACACAAAACACGAAATCTCTTGAGCGCCGCCAGCGAGCGCTCGACGCCCTGCTCATTCAATTTGCCAGTGGTGGCGACACCGCGCCCCAGTTCCGCCATAACCTTGTCGTTAAAAATAGGCGTGGGGGCGCGCGTTAGCCCCTCATAGGCCACAAGCCGAACGGAATTGGATCCGATATCGACAATGGCAATAGGGTCCAGATGAGGCAGGCGACCGGGAGACTCAAGATTGGCGGTTTTTGGCTTTGCTTTAGGTGAAACCATGCGTCAATGCGGCTCCAGACGACGAAACAGATTGCGCGGGCTAGATATCTTCAAAGACTTGCCCCGACCTGACAGGCTGGGATTAGTCATGAAATAACTATGAGCGTTGAAGAGATCTTCCCCCTCACGGGGAACTATGCGCTCGCTCGACCCATCGGGCAAGACCCGATAGCTCTGTTGGTTGTCGATAAGATTGGCGATCATGATCTGATCCAGCACTTGTTCATGCACCGTTGGATTGAGAATGGGCACCATCACCTCAACCCGTCGATCCAGATTGCGCTGCATTAAATCTGCCGATGAAATGTAAACATGCGCTTTGGCATGTGGCAGGCCATGGCCATTACCAAAGGCATAGACCCTCGCATGTTCAAGAAAGCGCCCAATGATCGATTTGACTTGAATATTGTCAGACAGGCCTGGAACGCCCGGACGCAGGCAGCAAATGCCTCGCACCACCAATTGCACCCGCACACCCGCCTGACTGGCCTCATAAAGCGCATCTATGATCACAGGATCAACAAGCGAATTGCATTTGCACCAGATGGCGGCTGGCCGCCCCGCTTTGGCATGGGCAATCTCTTCATGAATGTGCTGCAAAAGCTTTTTCTTGAGCGTGAAAGGCGAGACAGCCAAATATTCAAGATCAGCCGGTTCAGCATAGCCGGTGATAAAATTGAAGATACGGCTGACATCACGGCCAATCGCCGGATCGGCAGTAAAGAAGGAAATGTCCGTATAAATACGGGCCGTCACGGGATGGTAATTTCCCGTGCCCAAATGGCAATAGGTCGTCAGCCCCCCGCCCTCGCGCCGCACCACCATGGAGAGCTTGCCATGCGTCTTGAGTTCAATGAACCCAAAGACCACTTGCGCACCGGCTCGCTCTAAATCGCGCGCCCAGCGAATATTGGCCTCTTCATCAAAGCGGGCTTTCAATTCGATCAAAGCTGTGACCGATTTGCCAACTTCGGCAGCTTCAATCAAAGCGCGGACAATGGGGCTATCGGAGGAGGTGCGATACAAAGTCTGCTTGATCGCCACAACATTGGGATCGCGCGCCGCCTGATTGAGAAATTGCACCACAGTGTCGAAGGTCTCATAGGGATGATGAACAACCAGATCTTTTTCACTGATCGCAGCAAAACAATCGCCGCCATGCTCTCTCAATCGCTCGGGGAAGCGAGGATTATAGGGCGTGAATTTCAATTCAGGACGATCAAGCGACACAATCGCCGATAATTCATTGAGCGCAAGCATGCCTTCATTGGTGAACACTTCATCAGGATCAACGCCCAATTGTTCTGCAACGAAATGACGCAGCGATTGCGGCATGCGATCATCAAACTCAAGCCGGATCACACGTCCACGCCGCCGCCGCTTCAAGGCCGATTCAAAGAAGCGCACGAGATCTTCGGCCTCTTCTTCAATTTCCAAATCACTATCGCGAATAATCCGGAACACGCCCTGCCCTTCAACACTATAGCCCGGAAAGAGCCGCGTTGATTGCCATGTGATCAGATTTTCCAAAGTCACAAAGCGCGCCTGACCAGGATACAGAACTTCGGGTAAGCGGATAAAGCGCTCAACTTTTGAAGGCAAACGCACCAAAGCATTCAGCTTCTCGCCATCACGTATGCGCTTGAGTTCGAGCGCCACACTAAATCCCAGATTGGGAATGAAGGGGAAAGGATGCGCCGGATCAATCGCCAATGGTGTGAGCACAGGAAAGACATGCAGCTTGAAATGATCGTCAAGCCAATCCATCTCCTGCTTGCTCAGCTGCGGCGCTTCAACAAGATTTATTCCCTCGCCTTCCAATTGATCGCGCAATTCGCGCCAGCGATTTTGCTGATCATGCGCCAACAAAGAGACACGCTCGGTGATTTTCGTTAATTGCTCGATGGGGGAGAGGCCATCTTCAGAGGGCGTCATCATGCCACTGCGCACTTGGCCACGCAGACCCGCCACACGCACCATGAAAAATTCATCAAGGTTATTGGCGGAGATCGACAGAAAGCGAAGTTGCTCCAGCAAAGGATGATTGCGATTGGAGGATTCTTCCAACACACGCCGATTAAATTCCAACCAAGACAATTCGCGATTGATGAAGCGCTGATTGGAGTGCATCAATTCTTCCACCGACATCGCCGCTGCCGACGTCTCACCAGCGCTCTGCTTGCTGATCACAAGCTCAGATCCTGGCTTTGGCGCAGCCGCCGCCCGAGGCTTGCGGACTGGCTTAGGCGAAAGAGCAGGCTTAGGCGAAAGAGCAGGCTTGGGGGCAACAACAGGCTTGGGTGCAACTGCAGACTTCTGCTTTGCCTTCTGAGCTAAAGCTGCGGGTTTGCCCTCCAGAGGTTTTTTACGTAACGCCACTTTCGCCTCCAAAGTTCCAAATACAGCTCGCGAGCCGCCCCCGAAATTCCTGTTTTCTGGGAGAAATTGCAATAAATAAAATTTTCACGACAAAACCATGACAGCCTTGACATTGACCACAGACTCAAATCACCGATCAATTTTCTCCACCGCGACTCTCATCTAATCGGCGCAAGACTTCGCTAGCCATCGGCCTGGTAATGGCTCTTTGCTGCGAGAGCGCTTCTCGATCCAGTACATCGACAATGCTGCGCGCAGCATCCAAGGATCGCTCAATCCGCAGAGCGAGAAATTCGATCAATCCCGTATCAACCCGCAATTGGCGGTCCAGAAATAATTTGACCAGAACCGCGCGCACCAGCGCCTCATCTGGCGGATCAATCTCAACGCTCAAAGCCCGCCGCAATCGCGATAAGAGATCAGCAAGGGCAAGGCCCCATAGATCGGGTCTCTGCTGGGCCGTGATCACCAGCCAGCCCTTGTGTTCCAGCGTCAGATTGCACAAATGGAACAAAACCGTTTCATCAAGACCGCAGGCATCCGCATCTTCAAGCACCACCGCCGCGCCTGCCGGCAAGGTAGAAAGATCGGCTTGGCTCAAATCAGCCAAAGTTAAACGGAGAGCTTTGGCCTGCTCTCCCCACATCGCCGCCAGATGCGATTTGCCCGCTCCACTTGGCCCCAACACAAGGCAGATCGGATCCGACCAATCGGGCCAGCGCTCAAACAGCTCAAAGGCTTTTTCATTGGATGAGGAGACAAGAAAATCCTCCCGCCCATAGCGCGGCAGGATTGGATAGGTCAGCGGAATCTGCTCGATGGGGGTCTTCACTGCCCCCCCCTCATCCCTGTAGCCGTCTCATCTTGCGTTGAGCCTTGATAATAAGGACTGGCCATATAAGTGGCGAAAGCAAAGCGCAGCAGCACACCCAAAGCTGCGGCAATCGGCACAGCCAAAATCAAGCCCGTCATGCCAAACAAATTGCCCGCCGCCAAAAGCGCAAAAATCAGCCAGACTGGATGCAAGCCAACTGAAGCGCCCACCAGACGCGGCGTGAGCACATTGCCTTCAAGAAACTGGCCCGTGCCCACCACCCCCAGCGACAGGATCAACAAATGCCAACTCGGCCAACCCTGCACAATCGCCACACCGCAGGACAAAACCAAAGCCGTCAGCGATCCCACATAGGGAATGAAGCTCAAAACACCCGCTGATATACCAATCAACAAGCCAAAGTTCAGGCCAACCAAAGTCAACCCCACACCATACCATGTGCCAAGAAACAAACAGACCAGCGATTGACCGCGCAAAAAGCCCGCAATCGCGCGGTTGATATCCAATGCTATGGCATGCACCACAGGACGATGTCGGAAGGGAACCAAAGCTTGCAAATGCTGCATCATCTGCTGCCAATCAACCAACAGATAAAAGGCCACAACCGGCGTGATCACAATCAAGGAGAACAGGCTGACCAAGGCTTGGCCACCCGACCAGAGCGATTTGAAAAAGCTGCCAATCCATTGACTGCCTTGTTTCACAATATCGCCCACCGAACTTTGCACATCCGACCCTTTGAGCCCGGCTATATCTCCCAGATCAAGCCCCAAACTATCGGCCAAGATCCTTTGGGCTCTATCGAAGAGCTCGCCGCCTTGATCTGCCGCCAGTCCGCGCAATTGCATCACATAATCAGGCAGACGCTCGATGAAGCCAATCAGCTGATGGGTCAAAATCGGCAATAACACGATGAGCGTCAGAATAAACACCAAAGAGAAGACGGCCAAGATCAGCACAGATGCAGCCAGCCGATTCAGGCCCATATGCTCTAAGCGATCAGCGACGGGATCAAGCAGATAGGCGACACACAGCCCCGCCGCAAAAGGCATAAGCACAGCGCTCAGGCTGTAGAGCAAGGCGACCAATAGGGCCAGCGTCAGGCTCCAATAGATGATTTGCCGTTCAACCTGCATCTGAACCCTGTCTGGTTACCCTTGGCTCATTTGTGCGGATCAGCCGCCCCCAGCACATCCATATGCTGCAACCATTGCCTCAGATAGGCTGCGCTTGAGGCCAGGGTCAACAGGCCAACGCCCACCATCAGGCCTTTTAAGCCGATCCCAAGCGAAAAATCATAGGCGCGCATAGCTAAAATAGTGCCCGCCAGCAGCAATTGCGCCGCCGTATTGATCTTGGAAATGGGCAAAGGATCGATGTGAACGGGATGATGCAGCAGCCAAGCCAGCAAAATGCCGCCCACAATCATCACATCGCGCGACACAATCAAAATGACGAGCGGAGTCCAGACCGCGCCCATGACAGCCAAGGTGATGAAGGTACACACCAACAAAGCTTTATCGGCCATCGGGTCAAGATAAGAGCCCAGACGGCTTGCCAGATCAAAGCGCTTGGCTAGAAAACCATCCAAAGCATCTGACACGCCCGCTAAAACAAAGAGAACAAAGGCCTCGAGCCAAGCCTCCGACAAGATCAGTCCTACGACCAGCGGTACACAGGCCAGTCGAAACAGACTGATCAAATTAGGCAGAGACTTGAACACGTGCACCGGACCCTTCGAACGCACCAGCTCATCACTCTCTGGCGCATGAGCGCATAGGCCCAGAGGCCGGAGCTGAAAGGCTCCGGCTCAGAATGAGCCTAACACGCTTTGCGCGCGGCCAGTCGGGCTTTCTTTTCATCACTGATATAATAATCCAGTTTGAAAAGCTTACGGGCATTTTCACCTAGAATATTGCGCTTGCCCTGTGCCGAGAGGAAGGGCAGATCATAAATGGTGCTCGGCAGATCCATATCCCAATGGGGATAATCGGAGGAATAGAGCAATTGCGTTTCGGCATTCATCATTTTGAATGTCTCTTGCAGCATGGTCTGATTATTCACCATCTCCATGGGCTGCGTGGTGTAGAACATTTCGCGCATATAATCGCTGGGAAGACGCTTGAGCGAGGGCGCCTCTGAGCTGCGCATCATATATTCATTATCCAAACGCTGCATCAAAAACGGCACCCAGGCCAATCCACTTTCAATCCAGATCGATTTGAGGCCGGGGAAGCGCTCGGGGATTCCATTGACCACCCAATTGGTCATGTGAACAATGTTGAACCATGTAAAGCCCAAAGCATGCGTCGCCAAAAAGCGATTGGTGATATGCATGCTCTGATCGCCCCAATTGGTCGCTGCATGGAAAGACAGCGGCAGGCCGCGCTCTTCCAGCGCCCGATAGAGCTTCATGTAAGCATTGTCATACAGGCCTTTATAGCGAACAGTGGTAACCAGAAACCCAATCACGCCCTTGCGGCCACTGAACTCTTCAACCATTTTCAAGGCCGCTTCAGGATCATTCATCGGCAAATAGAGCATCGACACCAGTCGCGAATCTTGCGCCAGAATTTGCTCGGTGAGCCATTTGTTATAAGCGCGGGCATATTGCACCTCGACTTCAACAATCGGGTTCAGTCCAAGGCCCAGCATGGGTGTGGGGAAAATACAGGCCACATCCACGCCCATGGAATCCATCCATTTGCGCGTCAGGCCAATATCGCGATGCGGCGCGCCGGGGGCTTGCTCGCTCGAGCGATGCGCATAGCGTGTGATACGCCCTGCCATTTCCTGATAGCCACCGGTGGAGCGCTGCTGCAAGGTCGCGCCTTTGGTATATTTGAACTGATCGCGCAGCACCGGATCTTCAATCAACTCCCAAATATCTTTATAGGAGGATGTCTCATAATGATGCGCATCCACATCGACGATCATAAAGTCTTCGTATTTGCGATCCTCGGCTTGTTGCTGGGCATGCGCCAGCAGGCTGCGCGTATCAAAGGTCTCGCGGGTCGGGTCACTCACGATAGGCTGCATGATATTCATTGAACTCTCCCTAAAGACTTAAGATGTCCATAATCTGGGCCATCCCGCCTGAATAAACTAATCGATCTGCTGGGTGCGATGTTGCGGTGCTGTCGAATTACCTGTCAGAGCTTGCCACATGCTCAGTTCGAACATTTGCACATTCATCGCATGCAACATGTCTGAGGTGGCAAGCATCACATCATTGACAGTCAGATCACCGCCCCCGCGCGGAGGAAAGGGGGTAGTGAGCCCCATCTCCGCCTTGCGGGCATAGAATTTAACCGCGCTGCACAGCATATCCTGCAAAGCCAGATCAGAAATCTGATCGGGATTGC
>CAIVAX010000250.1 GCA_903903935.1 uncultured Hyphomicrobiales bacterium
CCTGCATCCAGCAAGCATTGATCTGGTCCCAACTCATGCACTTTGCCGAGCACATGTTCGGTCCGATCGATCAAGCGTTGATAATCGGGATGACCATCAAAGGGCGCCACAGCAATGCTGACAGTGACTTTCTGCTGTTTAAGATCAGCCAGGATGATCGCTTCATTACGCGCGGCTTGACGTATTTTTTCGGCAATTTTCATCGCCTGATCGGGCGTGACTTCCACCACAATGGCCATAAAGGCCGTGCCGCCATGGCGAAACACAAAGTCGCCAGAGCGCAGGCAATTGGTGACGATCGACGCCATTCTTTGCAATACACGATCGCCCGCATCGCGGCCCAGCTTTTCATTGATGGACATGAAATCGTCAATGTCGATCAGCAAGGTTGCGAAGGGCTTGCGGCTGAGCCGTGTGAGATTGATTTCGCGGGTGAGAATGGTAGGCAGAAAGCGGCGATTGAGCAATTGGGTGAGCGCATCGCGGCCCGATTCCATACCGCCCAGCGATTCAAACAAAGAATCGGTGAGATAGCTCACTTCTTTGAGTTCGTTGATCACCAGACTGCTCAAGCGGCGCAATTCTACTTGATCGCCATGCGCGACGATTTCACTATGGCATTGGGGGATGAGCTGACGGTCAATGCGATCCACGCTGGAAATCACTTTGATCATTTCAGGCATTGACGTGAAAATCGTTGGCGCCTTGTGGCGCAGCCACAAACCAAAGGAGGATTGGGCCAAGGGTGCAATGCGTGTCTCGGGCCGTGCAACCATCATGCTTTTGAGAAATTGATTTTCCCATTCCAATAAAGCCGAATGCTGGCGCTCGCGCTCCAGTGTCGTATTCATGGTGGAGGCAAAGGTACGGTAGGATTCTTCGGTTTTACTGGCCTGATCCTGCTGATTGGCATATTGGGTCGAGATGATTTCAACCGCCAGATCAATCAGGCCTGTGGCTGTTGCGGCCGCATCAATGCGTAAGAGATCGGCAGGGCCGGTGTTCATAATGGCTTGCGAGACGGAGCGTTTGATCATCCGCGCGCCTTGCAAGACCAATTCAATGCGGATCGCCATGCGGCCATGCATGACGCCAAGTTGATGTTGCTGGGCGACCAGATCCTCAATTTTACTTGGATCCCAAGTCGACAGAATGCGCAGAATCCAGCTCTCATCGTTGCCTGCAGGCGTTGATCAATCATCTCCTGAGTGATGACGCCTCGGGCTTTGGGATGGCTGAGCAAGGTTTCGAAAAAGATTTCGGCAAATCGCTTGGCATTGCGGGTCGCGACAGTGGATAAGATTGCTTTGGCCTCGCTGGAGGTCTGAGTCATCAGATCCAGCCATTGGGCATGGACGCTCACAGACTGGGCGTTGGGGGGCTGGGCATGCTTGTCCATTGAAGCTCCGTTAAATCCACATTGTCCTCTTCCTTGGTGATCATAGCCAAGGTCAGAAGAAAAGTCGGGTCACCATAATTGGTTTATGTATTTAATTACAAGGGATGTTCAGACCTTGCACCTGTCAGATGGGTGTGTCTTTGAATCTTGCCAAGGTGCATGCCAGAGGGAGAGCATAGGTCGGCGAGGAGCACTAGCATAGTCTATCCCGCAGATCGCTCCAAGGGGGAGCATCGTGAGGACCTCATGCACAAAATTTGTATAAACTATTGATAAATATAAACAATGTATTTTTTCTCCTGAATGGAGTGGGTGGCTTTCCTCAGCACAGACTGGGCTGACTTCCCAAGCCATGATGCATCGTGTAGAAGCCATTCAATTCAATTTGATGATTGCGGTTTGGCCTTGATCAGGCTTGCCCAAACCTTGTGGAATGCCCATGCAGACGGTTCTGGTCGTTATACATCTTATGGTTGTGATTGCTCTGGTCGCCGTGGTTCTGCTGCAGCGCTCCGAGGGCGGGGCGCTTGGTATTGGCGGCAGCGGTGGCTTTATGACCGGTCGCGGTCAGGCCAATGCGTTGACACGGGCGACGGCTGTTTTGGCCACCATCTTCTTTGCGACAAGCCTGATGTTGACCATTC
>CAIVAX010000251.1 GCA_903903935.1 uncultured Hyphomicrobiales bacterium
CAGGGTGATGACCATGCCAGCGACTTGCGTATAGAAATTCACCGCCTCATCAAGATTGCGCACGGTTAGGCACACATGGCTGGTGCGTGTAACAGCAAAGGGAGGATTGAGATAGAGATTTGAGGTCATAGGTTTTCGCGTCCTGACGATCGCTTTTTAGCATTAGCTTTACTTTACCTTAGCTGATTGCCATTCTGGGCGTTATTGAATTGGCCCATTGCCATATAAATTTTTTTGATAAGGGGCTTATGAATTTGGTGCCTGGTATGGTACTGTCCCGTCACGGTTGATCATTCGGATGAGGGGCTCCAGCTTTCTTGTTTTGTTATAATCAACTGAAATAATGGATCCTTCTTGTTGCTTGGGATCCTCTCTCCTACTTATGTGATGCGCTGGGTTGCCTCAGTTCTGACAGAGTAAGGTGATGTGTGATGAAAACTTCGCTCTAAGCTTGAATGGCCAGTCCTTCAAGTCTGGACGCATTTCGTGGATGAGGGTGCGCTCTAAGAGGCGCATGCGCGTGCAGGACCATGATCTCTGAGAACAGCCAAAATATGAGTCTGCGACATTTGCGGCTGTTTGCCATTGTAGCGCGGTTGGGCTCGATCCGCAGAGCCGCAGAATTGTTTCATCTGAGCCAGCCTGCCGTCACACAAGCGATGATCAAGCTTGAAGGACAAGTTGGTCTTGAGCTCTTGCTTCGTAAGAGTTCCGGTACCTTCACGACAAAGGCTGGCGAGATTTTTGCAGCGCGCATCGAGCTTATGTCTAAGGGCATTGAAGATGCTCTGTTGGATTTTGGCGTGACTTTGAATGGCGCGAAAAGTTTGTCAAACATTGCGGATCGCATCACCCGAGTTCATATTGGCTCTCTCGAAGCCGTTGTGCGCGGCAAATCCTTGGCGGATGCAGCGCGTATATTGGAGGTCTCGCAACCCTCGATCCATCGTGCGGCACGTGATCTTGAGCATTATCTAGGCAAGAGTATTTTCCAGCAAAGCGCGCAGGGTGTGGTGGCGACGCGGGCAGGTAGCGAATTGTCGCGTCGGCTCTCGCTGGCTTTGCGTGAGATTGAATGGGCAATCGAGGAAGTGCATGCGGCATCTGGCCAATATGTCGGCTCTTTGCGTGTGGGCGCCATGCCAATGGCAGGCAGTATTTTGCTGGCCCATGTGCTCAATGAGATGACGCAGCTTTATGAAGGGCTGCATGTTCACATTTCAACGGGATCAAGCGCTGTGCTGACGCGCGATCTGCATTTAGGCAAGATCGATTTTTTGTTTGGCATGGCCAATCCCGATCTTGATCCGCTTGAGTTCAGACAAGAAGAATTGATCTCGTCCAATTATCAGATCATTGCGGGTTCTAATCATCCTCTCGCGCATAGGTCTGTGGTCAGTCTTGAGGATTTGTCTGGTTATCCCTGGATTATGCCTGTCAAAGGAGCGACGCGGCGCGAGGCGTTTGAAGCCTTGTTTGCGCAAATGAAGCATCAGCCCTTGGCGAATATTGAAACGCATTCTCTGGCGACAATCCGCGTGTTGATGTCCGCGAGCGACAGTCTGACCTTGATGACCAAATTCGAATTTGATCATGAGCGCCAGGTTGGTGATCTGATTGCGCTTGATTATCATGATATCAAGCCAATGCATTCTCTGG
>CAIVAX010000252.1 GCA_903903935.1 uncultured Hyphomicrobiales bacterium
ATTGCGCGCGTGCCTTGAGCGCGAGATAATCATTGCGATCCATATCTTTTGCTGCTGCCGCCACTTGCGCGCCAGCAATCAGATCCTTGATGATGATTTCGCCCTTTTCACGCTCATTCGAGCCTTGAATGATGGCGCAGACAGAGCCGCGCTTATCAGCATATTTGAGCTGCGCATTCATGCCTGCCGAGCCCAGATAGAGTTCGGCGCGCACGCCTGCGCTGCGCAAGTGCGCAACAAAAGATTGATAGCGGGCAATTTCGGACTGATCCATGACCAGCACAACGACGGGGCCCTTGATGGCTTCGCCCATCACCAAGGGTGAATTGATCAAGCGCAAAGCCGAAAGCAGGCGAGACACGCCAATCGAAAAGCCTGTGGCGGGGACAGGCTCGCCCCGAAACCGCGCGACCAGACCATCATAGCGCCCGCCGCCACCCACTGAGCCAAAGCGCACGGGACGGCCATGCTCATCCTTCACTTCAAAGGTGAGTTCAGCCTCATAGACGGGGCCAGTGTAATATTCGAGCCCACGCACAACGGAAGGGTCGATAACAATGCGACCATCGCCATAGCCAGAGGCCTCAAACAAGCGTACCATTTCCGCCAATTCGGCAACGCCCTCTTGACCTTGAACAGAGCTGCCAACAGCCTTGGCCAGATTATTAATGGTGGTGCCATTATTCGCAGCGCGGGCTGAGGTGAAATCGAGAATGCGATCAATGGCGGCGCTGGATAAATCGGCGCCTTTGGTGAAGTCGCCCGATTCATCTTTGCGACCGGGCCCCAAAAGCAAGCGCACGCCCTCTGTGCCCAGACGATCCAGCTTATCAATCGCGCGCAGCACAATCAGCTTTTGCGCGGCGCGGCCCTCGCCTGCCAGACCGGCCGCCTCCAGCACACCATCCAGCACTTTGCGATTATTGACCTTGATCACATAGTCACCGCGTTTAACGCCGAGCTTTTCAATTGTATGCGAAGCCATCATGCAGATTTCTGCATCGGCGGCCACAGAGGCTGAGCCAATGGTATCGGCATCAAATTGCATGAATTGACGGAAGCGGCCGGGGCCGGGCTTTTCATTGCGAAAGACAAAACCCGAGCGATAAGAGCGATAGGGCTTTGGCAATTTATCGAAATGCTCTGCCACATAACGCGCCAGCGGCGCGGTCAGATCATAACGCAGGCTGAGCCATTGCTCATCATCATCCTGAAACGAGAACACGCCTTCATTGGGCCGATCAAGATCGGGCAAAAATTTGCCCAAGGCTTCGGTATATTCGATAAACGGAGTCTCCACTGCCTCAAAGCCATGCAGCTCATAAGACTCGCGGATTGCATTCATCATGCGGTGTGTGGCAGCGAGCTCCACCGGACCGCGATCGGCCAGACCGCGCGGCAGGCGGGCTTTAACTGTGCTGGATTTGGCTGTCTCATCACTCATTTGATCACCCTAAATGCTTTAGCGCCTTTTAGGGGGATGGCGCCCCCTGAGCAAGGTTCTCTTGCGCTCACGGGCCTTAAAGTTGGCCAAAAGCATGCCAGCCCAGCGCGTGTTTGATCTTTTTATCAAGCCCGTCTCGCACAATGCGATAGGACTCAAGGATTTGATCGCGCGAGCCTTGGACGGCGGTGGGATCGACCGTTGGCCAATAAATCACATCAACTGCCAGAGTGCGGGTATATTCCAGCGCCCGATGATGCGCCTCGGCAGACAGGCTGATGATCATGTCAAAACTATCATCCTCCAGCTCTTCAAAGGTTTTGGGATGATGACGCGACATATCAATGCCAATCTCATCCATCACCGCCACAGCGAAGGGATCAAGCTCACCCGCCCGCAGCCCGGCCGAGGCAAAATAAATTTCGCGTTGAAACAAATGCCGCGCTAGGGCCTCAGCTATGGGCGAGCGCACGGCATTCTGCGAACAGGCAAACAGAACGGACTGCGGGCGCCGTAAGGAGAGAGGGGGCTGGCCCGGACTGCTCATGAGCGGGCCAAGCTTGGAAGATCAGCCTGCATCGCCTAGCCCTTCCAGTGCAAAGCTGTAATCAGCGTGAACAATCGACGCGCTGTGTCCCGATCGAAAGAGGCTTTGCCTTTCAATCGCTCTTGCAGCAATTGCGCGCCTTCATTGTGCAGGCCGCGCCGGCCCATATCAATGGCTTCAATCTGCGTCGGCGTTGCTGTGCGAATGGCGGCATAATAGCTTTCGCACATCATGAAATAATCTTTAAACAGCGGGCGAAAGGGCGTGAGTGAGAGAATGTGAGCGGCCAGCGGCTGGCCCTGCTCGGACCGGATATCAAAAATCAGTTTGGCCTCATGCAAAGCAATATGCAGCGTATAGGGACCAGCATGTTCAACGGGCAGTTCGAACCGATTATCCTCAATCAGATCATAAATGGCGATGGTGCGCTCATGTTCCTGATCAGGATTGCCGCGACCAATGGAGGCCTCGTCCAGCGTGACGGCGATCAGGCGTTTGGTCGCAGATGGATCGCCCTGTGACATGAGTTCATTCCAGATTGAGGCGAATGGCAACTGAGCGCGCATGTGCGGTCAGTCCCTCATTCTCACCAAGAGTAATAGCCGCTGGACCCAGCGCCCGCAGGCTTTCTGGCGAGCATTTGAGAATGGAGGTGCGCTTCATGAAGTCGAGCACGCCAAGGCCTGAGGAAAACCGTGCAGAGCGGGCGGTGGGCAAGACATGGTTAGAGCCGCCGACATAATCGCCAATCGCCTCTGGCGTATGATGGCCGATGAAGATCGCGCCCGCATTCTGCACTTTGGCTACCAAAGGCTCGGGATCTTCGCACATGACTTCGAGATGTTCGGCAGCAAGGCGATTGACCAAAGGCAGCGACGCCTCAAGCGAGGGCACTTGAATGATCGCGCCAAAATCGCGCCAGCTGGCAGCGGCAATATCGCGCCGCGACAATGTGGCAATCGCGCGCTCGACACTGGCCTCAACGGCGCTGGCGAGCTTGGCATCATCGGTGATCAGAATTGATTGGGCAGCAGTATCATGTTCGGCCTGCGCGAGCAGATCCATCGCAATCCAATCAGGATTGGCGGTGTGATCGGCAAGGATCAGCACTTCTGAGGGACCGGCGATCATATCAATGCCG
>CAIVAX010000253.1 GCA_903903935.1 uncultured Hyphomicrobiales bacterium
CATCCAGCGCCGCAATTGCCTCATCGGCAACAATCAGTTTGGGTTTCACCGCAAGCGCGCGGGCAATGCCAATGCGGGCTCTTTGTCCGCCCGAAAATTGATGCGGAAATCGGTTTGCATAAGACCGATCAAGCCCAACCTTATCGAGCAATTGACCCACATAGTCGCTCTGCTCATGCGCTGGAATCAACCCATGATAGACCGGCGCCTCGCCAATGATCTCATTAACGCGCAGACGCGGGTTGAGCGACGACATCGGATCTTGAAACACCATTTGCACTGCCAGATCGGCCTGCTTCTTGGCATGGGGATCAAGCGATTTGCGATCTTTCCCCTCAAAATCGATAGAGCCCTCACTCGGCTCCCAAATCCCAGCGACGATACGCCCAAAGGTCGATTTACCTGAGCCCGATTCACCCACAAGACCCAGCACTTCACCCGCCCCAATGGCAAGATCAATGCCATCGAGCGCATGCACTTTTGAAGGCGCTCCCCCCGCCCCCACCAGCCCGGCCAAGCGCGTGGCAAAATCTGGAGCTTGCGCAAACGTCTTGGATATCGAATGAGCAGCTATCAAAGGCACAGTCATCAGCGCGCTCTATCCTGAACAGGGTGCAGACATGTCCAGCGCCGCCCCTCCTTATGAAAGGTTTCGACAATGGAACCCTGCTCGCAATCTTCCTGACGCAACGCACAGCGCGGTGCAAAAGCACAGCCCTTGGGCAGAGCGAGCAAGGAGGGCGTCGCCCCTGGAATCTGGTTCAACGGCTGGCCGCGTTGATTATTGATCGGCAGCGAGTCCAACAGGCCACGCGTATAGGGATGACGCGGAAAATTGAGCACTTGCTCAGTCGCGCCCTCTTCAATAATGCGCCCGGCATACATGACAGCCAAACGATCTGAGAGACCCGACACAACTGCCAGATCATGTGTCACCCAGACAATCGCTGTGCCTGTCTCGGCTGCCAGCTTTTGCACTTGTGCAATGATCTGAGCTTGAATCGTCACATCAAGCGCCGTAGTTGGCTCATCAGCTATGATCAAACTGGGGCGCAGCAGCATAGCAATCGCAATCACCACTCTTTGCCGCATGCCACCGGAGAATTGATGCGGATAGGCTGATAATCTCTCTTCTGGCGAGGGAATGCCCACATTTCCCAGCGCCTCACGACAGCGCTGGCGCGCCGCATCATCCGATATTGCCTCATGCGCTTTGATCGTCTCGATCATTTGCGTTTCAATGCGCAGCACTGGATTGAGCGTCATCATCGGATCTTGAAAGATCATCGCAATGCGATTGCCGCGGATCTTGCGCCAATGCGCCTCATCAAGACCCACAAGCTCTTGACCATCGAGTTTGATCGAGCCCGAGACGATGCGCCCGGGCGGATCAACAATCCCCATGATCGAAAGACCGGTTACTGTTTTGCCCGATCCAGACTCGCCGACAAGGCCCAAGACCTGACCTGCGCCAATCGAAAAACTCACATCATTCACCGCCGGCACACGGCCCGCGCGGGTGAAGAAATGCGTGCTCAGATTCTGAACATCCAAAAGCACAGACATGGTCACGCCTTCAGACGCGGATTGAGCAGATCACGCAAATGATCGCCCACCAGATTGATCGACACAATCGTCAAAAGCAGCAAGAGGCCGGGATAAATGCTGACCCAATATTTGCCCGATAGAATGTATTTATAGCCATTGGAGATCAACAACCCCAAGGAGGGCTCCGTAATCGGCACGCCGACGCCCAGAAAGGATAAGGTCGCCTCTAGCGAAATCGCATGCGCCACTTGAACCGTCGCCACCACAATCAAAGGCCCCAAACAATTGGGCAGAAGATGACGAAAGATAATGCGATGGCGCGGCAAGGCCAGACATTGCGCCGCCTCAATATATTCGCGCCGACGCTCCACCATCGCATTGCCCCGCACCGTGCGCGCATAATAGGCCCATTGCACCAACATGAGCGCAAAGATCACTTTATCAACGCCCTTTCCCAGCACAGCCAAGAGAATGAGTGCGATTAAGATGGCAGGAAAAGATAATTGCAGATCGACAAGGCGCATCAGCACAGCATCAACTCGCCCGCCAAAATAAGCCGCAATAATCCCCAGCGACACGCCCACACAGAGCGCTGCCGTCGTCGCTGTTATAGCGACAAAGAGCGACATTTTGAGGCCATACATCATCGCCGAGAGCATATCGCGCCCCTGCTCATCACTGCCCAGCACAAAGAGCTTGCCCTCCTGCGAGCGCTGCAAGGGTTTAAGCATATTATCGAAGATCGAGATTTGCGTCAGATCATAAGGATTTTGTGGTGCAATCCAGGGCGAGAGTACCGAGATCAGCGCCAACACACTCACCACAGCCAATGCAATCAGCGCTATGCGATTGGCACAAAAATCCGCCCAGAACATGTGCAATGGTGTTTCGATCTTGATCGCAGATCTTGTGGTGGAAGAAGCAGCGCTCACACTCATGATTGACCCTCACTCAAACGCACTCTTGGATCGAGCACAGAATAGAGAATATCCACACACAGATTGATGAGCGCGAATAAAGTCACCACCAACATCAAATAGGCCACAATCACCGGCCGATCGAGCCGCGCAATCGAGTCAATGAGCAATTTGCCCATGCCCGGCCATGCAAAGACACTCTCGGTGACAACAGCAAAGGCAATCATGGAGCCAAGCTCAAGACCCAAAACCGTGACAATGGGAATGAGTATATTTTTGAGAATATGCACGCCAATGATGCGCGACGATGAGAGCCCCTTAGCTCTGGCAAAGCGCACGTAATCTTGCAAAAGAGCCTCTCTTGTCCCCGCATAAGCAAGGCGGATGACCAGCGAGACTTTATAAATGGCCAATGTCGCCGCCGGCATGATCAGATTGACCCAGCCCTGCGGATTGAGCAGCGAAAATTCTATGCCGAATAAAGTGTCTGTTGGTCCGCGCCCACCTGAAGGCAGCCATTGCAATTGCACGGCAAAGACTAGGATCATCACAATGCCAAACCAGAAATTAGGCAAAGAGAAGCCGACGATCGATGTCGTCATAATCAAGCGGCCAATCCAAGTTTGGCTCTTCAGACCAGCAATCAATCCCAAGGGTATGCCAATGAGAGCCGCCAGAATGAGAGCCACCAGAGCCAACTCAAGTGTCGCAGGCAAGCGCCCTAAAATCAGGCTGAGACTATCGGAGCCAAAAACGAAGGATTTGCCCAAATCTCCATGCAGCAGATTCCAGACGAAATGGGCAAATTGCATCCATAAGGGTTGATCAAGCCCCAAATGCCGAATGGCAGCCTCGCGCTCATTTTGATCCGCATCGGCTGGCAAGAGCACTTCAATGGGATCACCAATGGCAAAGATGCTCACAAACACCAAAACAGCCATGGCTATCAGCAGAAAAGCGCTCTGGCCTAAACGGCGCAGAATAAAGGCCAGCACGATCAACTCCCCTCGACTCACCACTCATTGGCTGAACTTGTGGTTACACTCATCTTTTATCATACAGGCCTCGCTGCGCACAGTCACCCAGCAAGGCCTCTCTCAAGGAGCAAGCCCTCTCTCAGGCAGCAAGGTTTGGTCGGCGCTCCACCAATCGAGCCCAAAAGGTCATGCCATAGGCCAGCACATCATCGTTAAAGTCATATTTGGGATGATGCAGGCCCGCGCTCTCGCCATTCCCAATATATAAAAAGGCGCCGGGCCGGGCCTCCAACATGAAAGCAAAATCCTCTGCGCTCATGGAGGGGGGCATTTGCCCATCCACATGCGCATCACCGACAATCTCACGCGCTATGGTTTGCGCGAATTGAGCCTGTGCCGCATGGTTTTTTGTTACCGGATAGCCCTCGGTCAAAGTCACCTTGATCTGGGCGCGATTGGCCAAGGCCAATCCTTCCGCGACTTCTTTGATCCTGGCACAAGCCAAGCGATGTGTGTCCATATTCAGACAGCGCAATGTGCCCGCCAATTGGGCTGTTTCAGGGATCACATTGAAGGCTGTGCCTGAATGAAATTGCGTGATCGATAAAACACCGCCATCCAAAGGATCAAGAGAGCGCGAGATCACACTTTGCAAATGCGTAATCAGCTGTGCACCCAGCACAATGGGATCAACGCAGAGATGCGGTCTGGCCGCATGGCCACCCGTGCCGCGCACTTCAATTTCAATGCGCGTTGATGAGGCCAAGATTGGCCCCGGGTTTAAGGCAAAAGCCCCAATTGGCAGGCCGGGCTGATTATGCAGAGCATAGACCTCTTGAATACCAAAGCGCTGCATCAGGCCATCCTCGATCATGGCTCTGGCCCCTGCCCCGCCATTTTCTTCAGCTGGCTGGAAGATGAAAATCGCCGTGCCAGCAAAATTGCGGGTCTCGGCCAGATAGCGCGCTGCTCCCAAAAGCATCGCCGTATGCCCATCATGGCCACAGGCATGCATGAGGCCCTTGGTCTTCGAGCCATAAGGCAGATCCGTTTCTTCCTGCATGGGCAGAGCATCCATATCCGCCCGCAAGCCAATCACAGAAGTGCCCGGCAAACGCCCTTTCAAGACCCCCACAACGCCCGTGCGGCCAAGGCCCGTGATCACTTCATCACAGCCAAAGGCGCGCAATTGCTCGGCCACAAAGGCCGCTGTGCGATGAACCTCGAACAGCAATTCAGGATGTTGATGCAGATCACGGCGCCAGACCTGCGCGTCCCTAGCCATTTCTGCAATACGATTAAGAATGGGCATGACACCTCCGATCTCAAAATGAAGTTACTCTATTTCAGAGAGTTGCGGCAAGCTCCCCAGTGATTTGCGAAATCGCCACGAACCGCAGAAAGATGCTGTATCTTTCCTCACCTTGCGGAGTGCGCATGTCTGAGACCATCCATGAAGTCGCTGAAGAAGCTAAGCACCATGCCGAACATAGCTCCAATAAAGCTTCAAAAGTCATTGGCCTGATGATCTCAATTCTGGCGCTGTTTTTGGCGATCTCCGAAATGCTGGGCAAATCAGCCCAGACACAGGGGCTGATTTTGAACATTCAAGTCAGTGATACTTGGAATTTCTTTCAGGCCAAAACAATCCGCCAAACAGTCGTTCGCACGGCCATTGAAAACGCCAAGATCGAACAACCTGCCAATAAGGAAGCCACCGACAAACAACTCTCGGCCTGACAAGCGACGGTCGATCGCTGGGAGAGTGAGCCCTCTACCAATGAAGGGCGCAAGGAACTCACTGCTAAAGCTAAGGGCCTAGAGCATGATCGTGATGAATATCTCAGCCGCTATCATGCCTATGAGATTTCCTCCCTATTCCTTCAATTAGGCATCGTTCTGGCGTCTGTCTCACTCTTGTCGGGATTAATGATCTTTGCCTTTGGATCTTTGGGATTAGGCGCCTTGGGAATGACCGTTTTGGCGGGGACCTATTACAA
>CAIVAX010000254.1 GCA_903903935.1 uncultured Hyphomicrobiales bacterium
CAAACCGCGCGGCATTTCGGGCGTGCCAATCATGCGAGTGACCCAATCGCCCTCGCCTCCGCGCATCAAAGGCATGGCGCGCCATTTGCCATCGGCGCCTTTGAGGCCGTCATAGACTTTGCGCACAGTGTCCACTTGCGGCTGAGAGAGACATTGCGCGCCCGATTGGCCGGGCTTGCACAACAATTCTGCTGGATCCCATTTGCACTGGCGGGGATCGGATAAAATACCATCCTTCACGCCATCCTTTGCGTCGCAAGCCTCCATCACAGCCTTGCTGATCAAGGGTACATCTTCGGGCATTAAATTGCTTTCAGGCTTGGCGTGAAAGGCCTGAACGCGAAAGACCGAATTGGTATAGACGAGCGCATTATAAACCGGCGCACCGGCGATCACGCCGTCGAAATCCTCGGCGAAGCGTTGCATTTCAGCAAGGCCCTGACGACCGCCCGTTGAGCAGCCTTCAAAATAGGATTTGATAGGATTCTTGCCGTAATGCTCATTCAAAATCTGCTTGGCTAATTTAACAGTGACATTGGTTGCCCGATAGCCAAAGTCGGTAATCGCATCTTCATTAGCCTTGCCGGGCGATTCAACGGCGAAATTGGCATCAAGTGAATTGGCGCTGGCATGGCCAAGATCATTGCTGGCTGTGGCATAGCCTTTTTTAAGCGCCGCAGAGACGGCATCCACTGTCAGATTACCGGCAAAACCGCCGCCGCCCACGGCATATAATTTGTCATTCCAGACACTGGGAAAGCGATAGACAACACCGACATTGGAGCCGCGTGTGGGCTTAATGGTGGCCTGCACTTCGCAATAACCAGGCAGACCCGTCTCTGGTTTGGGATCAACAAGCTTAGAGGATTTGACCTTGGTATTATTGAACAGGCCATCGGCATCCAATTCGCTGCAGGAGAGTAGATCCCCCGAATAAGATTGCGTAGGCACCATGGCCACGCATAGAGCCAGCTTGCTGATAAGAGCCAAATGACGATGATTCATATTTCCCCCCTGATTTTGTCGCAAGGATGGAACATAAACCGCGCTTTGGTCAAGCTGGGAGTGCCGCTTTGAGGGCTCTAGAGGCCAGCCTGATCCAAAGCCTGCCTTTGCCTTTGGGCCACCTGATCAACGCTGAAATCTGCGCCCATCGCCTCATTAAACAGACGATAAAAATTGAGCCGTGCATTCAAATGCAAGAATACAGCGCCAAGCCCAATGGCGGCGCGATCCATAAACACAAATTCGCGGGGAATGCGCACCGGTCCCTTTTGCTTGAGGGCTTGATGCACCTCAAAGGCCTCGCGCCGTCCATAGGCTGCAGGCGCGACGCCATCAGCAATGGTGCGGGTGCGATCATCCAGCAAGGGACCATAGATAAATCCCGCCCAGATATTCAAAATCTCGATAATATCGCGATTGAGGCCTTTAAAGCCCCATGTCTCATAAGCATGGACAATCAAAGCCTCATCCTTACGCGAGAGACCTTGATACAAATCCACCACAGCGCCCACAAAGCTGGGCGGGAAAATGCGCACGCAGCCATAATCCAAGAGATTGATACCCTGCGGCTCAGCCCCATCGGTAAAGATGGTGTAATTGCCCAAATGCGGATCGCCGTGGATAATCCCGAACTGACTGAAGGGATGCCACCAGGCTTTGAACAGAGCGCGTGCAATCAGATTGCGTTGCTCTTCAGATGCAGATTTGAAGGTGAGTAGCTTTTCACCCTCAAGCCAGTGCATGGTCAACAGACGCGCTGTGGACAGGGCCGGATCAATCTGCGGCACGCGCACGTCGGTGAAATCCTGCAGCATATATTGATACAGAGCGGCATGTTTGGCTTCGCGCTGATAATCGAGTTCTTCGCGAATACGCTCGGCAATCTCGCGTGCCATATCCTGCGTTTGAATCGCTGGATCCATGCGACGATGCACAGCAAACAAAATCTGCAATTGCACCAGATCCGCCTCGACCGCTGACGCCATATCCGGATATTGCAATTTGCAGGCAAGCTTTTGGCCCTCATGGTCTGTTGCACGATGAACCTGACCTAATGAGGCTGCGGCAGAGGGCTGCAGATCAAACTGGGCAAAACGGTTTTGCCATTCGGGCCCTAATTCTGCGCGCATGCGTCGGCGCACAAAGGCCGCACCCATGGGCGGGGCGCTGGACTGTAGCTTTTGCAATTCTTCCGCATATTGGGGGGGCAGCAGATCGGGGATAGTTGCCATGAATTGGGCAACTTTCATCAAAGGCCCTTTGAGCCCTCCCAGAGCCAGCCTGAGGGCTGCAGCATTGCCATTATCGCCACCCGCTTGGCCGGAGAAGAGCTCGCCAACCAGCCGTGCCGCAACGCCGCCTAAATTGACCCCAACCTTGGCATAGCGGGAGGCTCGGGCCGAAAAACGATTGGCTTCTTCATCGCGTATGGACATGGGTGCTCAATTTGGTGCAGATAAACAAGAAATAGGATTTAACGGCCATAAGTCTAGCCTCCAGGCCTGACATAGCCGACACGGGGGGACAAACTCATGCGCCATTCGTTCTGCACCACAGCTTTGCTTGGTTTGCTCAGTTTCAATCTGATGAGCCTAGATGCCTTGGCGCAAACGCGCAGCGTCGCCGAGATTGCCAATTATAAGGGCGCAGATCGCCAAAAAGTTTTGGAAGAGGGCGCTAAGCGCGAAGGGCGTTTGATGATCTATGCAATCGGCACACAGGCCGAGCCCATCTACAAAGCCTTTGAGCAGAAATATCCCTTCGTGAAAGTTGAAAACAAACGCAATGATACGGCGGTGATGACCCGCCTGATCATGGAGGAATCTGCCGCCAATACATTCAATGTCGATGCCATTGAGCTGACCGCTGGCGGCTTGCATGCGCTGCATGAGGCCGGCCTGTTGCAAGCCTATTGGTCGCCAGAACTGGCAGCCTATCGCAAAGAGGCGATTGGGCCGGGCACACATTGGGTGATTGATTATGAGAGCTATCTCAGCCTTGGCTATAATACCAATCTGATTGCCGAGGCCGATGTGCCCAAGACACTCGACGATCTACTCGATCCCAAATGGCAAGGCAAAATGGGTCTGCCGGGCACCACCACACTCGCCAATTGGCTGGGTGCGGCTTTGCGCGACAAGGATGAGGCCTGGGCCCGCAAATTGGGCCAACAGAAAATCAAAATTTTTGAGATCTCGGCGCGCGCTGTAGCCAATATGGTGATCTC
>CAIVAX010000255.1 GCA_903903935.1 uncultured Hyphomicrobiales bacterium
TACGCAGGCTGTTTTTGGCTGGATCATTGAATCATTTAATTTTTTTGAATTTCATCGGAAAGTCATAAGCTGCTCGCGTTTGCGGCCATCTCGTGCTAACCGATCCCTAGCGCCGCACTTTGAGCGGCTTTCCCTCTCGCCCCCTAGCAGGCTGATTTCCGAGACGTCTATGGCTGATATTTTCCGTGAGGTAGATGAGGAAGTCCGGCGCGATAAAGCGTTGGAATTCTGGACCAAGTATCAGAATTATCTGATTGGCTTGGCAATTGTGATCGTACTGGCGACCACCGGCTGGCGCGCTTTCGACAATTGGAAGACCAAAAAGGCCGAAGAAATTGGCTCGCGCTATCAGACAGCCCTCAATCTCGAGCGCGAAGGCAAGGCCGATGAGGCCAATGCCGCTTATATGGACGTCTTCGAGACCTCAGAGGCTGGCTATGCCGTACTCGCAAGGTTCAAAGTGGCGGGCAGTCTGGGCGATAAGGATGCCGCCGCAGGAGCCAAGGCCTTTGATGCTCTGGCCAGCGATCCGAAAGTGGATCCGGTCTTGCAGGATGTGGCGCGCTTGCGCTCAGCCATGCTGAAATTGAATGGACCCGATGCGGCCGAAACCCGCCGCCGTCTTGAATTCATGGCCGCGGCCGGTCAGCCCTTCCGCCATTCGGCGCGGGAATTACTGGCCGTCTCGGCTCTGGACGCAGAAGATTACGATTCAGCTGGCAAATGGCTGGACATGCTGGTCGTCGATCAGCAGACTCCCGCTGGATTGCGGCAGAGAGCCGAAGCCCTGCTCGGGCTCGTGACAACAGGTAAACCCGCTGCACCCTAAGGTGTGGCAGATCAGGTCTCATGTCTTTTACCATTGCGATTATCGGCCGACCGAATGTCGGCAAATCGACCCTGTTCAATCGGCTCGTGGGTCGCAAGCTTGCTTTGGTCGATGATCAGCCAGGCGTGACGCGCGATCGTCGCGAGGGCGATGCCAAATTGGGCGATCTCACCTTTAAGATCGTCGATACGGCGGGACTGGAAGAGGGGACGCAGGACTCTCTGTCTGGCCGCATGCGGGCACAGACCGAAGCGGCCATTGAGATGGCCGATGCTATTTTCTTCATGATTGATGCGCGCGTTGGCCTCACGCCAACCGATCGTTATTTTGCTGACCTCGTGCGCCGCGCTGGCAAGCCTGTCATTGTTCTGGCCAATAAGGCCGAGGGCAAAATTGGCGAGAGCGGTGCTTATGAGGCCTTTGGTCTTGGTCTTGGTGATCCTGTGGCTTTATCGGCCGAGCATGGCGAGGGCCTGAGCTCTCTCTATGAGGCGTTGATCGAGGCCTTGCCAGAGCTCACGGCTCTGCCGCCGCAAGAAGAGGAAATCACCTCCGAACTCATTTTGGGTGATGAGGAAGATGGCACCGAGCTTGATCTGACCAAGCCCTTGCGTTTTGCCGTCGTCGGGCGACCCAATGCTGGCAAATCAACTCTGCTCAATCGCATCTTAGGTGAAGAGCGTCTGCTCACAGGGCCAGAGGCAGGCATTACGCGCGATGCTATTGGCATTGATTTCGAATGGCATGGCCGCAAAATCAAAATGTTTGATACAGCGGGCCTGCGCAAACGCGCCAATGTGCAAGGCAAGCTTGAAAAGCTCGCCAATGCCGATGCGCTGCGAGCGGTGAAATTTGCCGAAGTCGTGGTTGTGTTGCTCGATGCGACCATTCCTTTTGAAAAGCAGGATCTGACCATCATTGATGTGGTCACCAGAGAGGGTCGGGCTTTGGTGATTGGGCTCAACAAATGGGATCTGATCCCCAATCCCGATGCCAAATTGCGCGAATTGCGCGAGGAGGCTGATCGCCTGCTCCCGCAAGTCAAAGGCATGCCCGTCATTCCCGTTTCAGGCCTGACCGGCAAGGGTCTTGATAAATTGCTCGCAGCCATCATGCGCGTGCATGAGATCTAGAATATTCGCATTTCGACGGGCCGCTTGAACAGATGGCTGGAGGGCGTGATTGACTCCACACCGCCGCCTGCAGTTTCGGGCCGCCGCATCAAGATCCGTTATATGACACAAGCCAAAGCGCGCCCGCCGCACTTCATTGTCTTTGGCAATCAGCTTGATTCCTTGCCCACCAGTTATGAGCGCTTTTTGATCAACGGTATTCGGGAAACCTTCGAATTAAAGGGCGTTCCGATCCGCATTTCCAAACGCACCAGCCAGAACCCCTATGAGTCCAAACGCCGGCGGCAATGATCAGATTGCGTGATCTTCAGACGGGAGCCTGAAAGCTTTTGATCTTGTCTGAGGTAAAATCATACAGCTTGCCCGTTTCGCTCCACTCAGAAGTGCACATGGCGACCACTTTGGGGGCAAACTCCTCAGGCGTGCGCAGCGTCATGGGATCTTCTCCCGGCATCAGCTTGGCGCGCATTTTTGTGCGCAAAGGGCCAGGATTGGCGGACATCACTTTCACCGCAGAGGTCGTGCGCGTCTCCGCTGCATAGACCCGTGCCAGCGCGTCCAATGTCGCCTTTGTGCTGGCATAGAGGCCCTTATAGGGATCGAGCTGCGCTTTATTGCCAGCCCCAGAGGATATAAACACAACACGTCCCGCATCAGAGGCGCGCAGCAAAGGATCAAGCGAGCGGATGAGGCGGAAATTGGCAGTCACATTGACCGCGTGAACCGTCTCCCATTCACTGGGATCAATATGCGAGAGCGGCGAGACAACGCCCAATTGTCCGGCATTGCCAACAAAAATATCGAGCTTCTTCCAGCGCTCGAAAATCGCGCCGCCGAGCCGATCGAGCGCCTCAAAATCTTTCAGATCACAGGGAACCAATGTTGTTTCACTGCCCAGAGCGCGGATCTCATCATCGAGCTCTTCAAGCGCGCCCTGTGTGCGGGCGAGCGCAATCACATGTGCCCCTTGCCGGGCCAGTTCCAGCGCCACCGCCCGGCCAATCCCGCGCGAGGCGCCAGTGACAAGGGCAATGCGATTATGCAACGGCAGGGACATGACAAACTCCAAATATCTCCCACTTGTTTAAGGGATTCTCAGCCAAGGCGAAAGACGCAGGGGCGGCACCAGCCTAGTCATCATAATAATCGCACCAGCCTTGCGGACTGACATAGCCCTCAATCACAAGGCATTCATAGGGGTCGATGAAATAATGACAATTGGCGCAAATCTGCGCGCCTCCGCCAAGCGGACCCTTGTCGATATATTTGGCCGCCTCTTGGCTGACTTTCCAGCCAGATTTAACTGGCTCATCAGCTTGGCTCGTGGCGGGCCAAGCAAGGCTGGAGAGAGCCAAACCGCAGGACACAATTTGCCGCCGCGTGAGGGGTCCTGCAGGATCTGATTTTGGGCCTTTGTTCGTCATGAAGCTAGTTTAGGACGCGAGGGCAGAGATTTCCAGAGGGGCAAGCGCCTATAAACTTTCGTCGTATGTGCGCAAAGTCCAGCCTAAGTCTCTAGTGTTTTCGCGCAAAACCTGCTTAGCTTTGGAGCTGAATGGGAATGGTTCGCCAAGGTCAATCAAGGCGGAGCCTATAAGGGAGAAGACCATTGCAATTGAAGACTCTTGTTCAGGGCCTCGTGCTCGCCGCCACAGCCAGTCTGGCTCAGGCGCAAACTCTGCCTGCTGGCTATCCGGCTGATTATGCCAAAGTGATTGAAGCAGCCAAGAAAGAGGGCACAGTCA
>CAIVAX010000256.1 GCA_903903935.1 uncultured Hyphomicrobiales bacterium
CGAGACGCTCATTAACTGGCAGGCCGATGGCTCTAGCGCGCAGCGCATTGCCTTTGATGGCCTGCAAGGAGAGGCCAAAGGGTGCCTTCATGAATTGGCGCGCAATCACAAACATGATGAAGACGACCACATAGCAATAGACGAAGGAGACTTTGCCAAAAATATCAAAATCCCAATTGCCCAGAATGGGTGCAATGAGCACGCCCTGCAAACCATCTGAGCCACCAGTGAGCCATTTGAGCTTATTGGCCAGTTCTTCAATCATCAGAGCCACGCCCAATGTCACCATTAAGCGGGTGAGATCCGAGCCGCGCAGCACCAGAAAGCTGGTGGCAAATCCAACAAGGCCAGACACCAGAGCAGCGCAGACCAATCCGATCAAAGGATCGCTCAAGGGCGCTGTGCCCATGCCCCATTTGCCCATGAGAGCGGCCGTGTATGCCCCCAGACCAAAAAAGGCGCCCTGCCCGAGTGTGACGATGCCAGCAAAGCCAAGCACCAAATCAATCGACAAGGCCAAAAGGCCGAGGATCAGAATTTCACTGAGCAAGGAGAGTTTGGAGGGAAACAGCACGTATAAAGAGGCCAGCGCCAACCAGAAGAGAATTTCCGGCCATTGCCATCTCGCCCCCTTCAGCAGGGTCTTTTGCATGTCGTGCGCGAGCTCAGAGGTGCTCATCGTGCCCCCCCCCGCACAAACAAACCTTGCGGACGCAAGATCAGCACAACGACCATAATCGTATAGATGATAAAGCCGCCAATCGAGGGAATGAAATATTTGCCTGTCACATCGGCCACGCCCAATAAAATGGATGCGAAGAAGGGGCCGGTGATTGTGCTTGTGCCCCCCACAGAGATGACGACGAGAAACAGGATCATATATTTGAGCGGAAACGAAGGGTCGATGCTCAATATGCCGGTGCCCAAAGCCCCGCCAAGACCCGCCAACCCCGAGCCAATGGCAAAGGTAATGGTGAAGATTTGTGCCACATCAATGCCAAGACCGCGCGCTACACGCCCATCATCCACCGCTGCGCGCAAGCGACTGCCAAAGCGGGTGCGAATGAGCGCATATTGGAGAGCGATTGCCAGCAGGCCACAGGTCACGATGACAAAGAGCCGATAAATGCCAACACTGGCACCCAATAGATCAATGCGCCCTTGCAGACTGGCGGGCAGAACAATGTTTTGCGGATTGGCGCCCATGAAATAATCCACGCTCGCCATAGCCACAAAGATCAAGCCAATGGAGAATAAGACTTGATCGAGATGCGTCTTGTCATAGAGGCGCACATAGAGTGTGCGCTCCAGCACAACGCCAATCAGCGCACAGACTACAAAGGCCGCCGGCAGACATAGATAGAAAGAAAAGCCGAGGCGGTTCATCAACAGAGCGGTGACATAGCCGCCCGCCATGGCAAACGCGCCATGCGCCAGATTGATGAAATTCATCAATCCCAAAGTCACACACAGACCGACCGCCAGGATGAACAAGAGCATGCCATAGGCGAGGCCATCAAACAAAATTGTGAGCACGACAATCCTCATACCAAAGGGGGATTTTGGACCTCAGGCGGCTGGACCGTGCCCAAAACTTTGGCCTGAGACAAGCAAAAAAACAGCCCAAAGAGGCCCAATCCCAAACGCCGGAGCGCCTGCAGCCTGAGATCTACGGCTTTGGTCTAAGGCGCGCGGGTCTAAGGCGCGCGCAAAACCGGCGGCTCTAAGGCCAAAGCCGCCGCCTGCTCAGGGGGCAGGCTCTCATCCCATAATTTGCCAACGAATCGGCAGGCGGTGACATCATCAGATAGGGTGGAGGCCAGCCAGAGCATGGGGGCAATCATCACCTCGGGCTGCAAAATCTTGCGTCCCGTCGCTGCCATATCGGCCCGTGTTGGAGCGCTGACAAAATCCGTATCCACAGCCCCGCCGGGGATGAGCGAATTGACCGTGACACCCGAGCCAGCCAGATCCTGCGCCCAGATGAGTGTTTCTGTCTCAATCGCCGCTTTGCTTACTCCATAGGGGGAATTCATATGCCGCTGCATGGTGGACAGAGAGGTGGTGACATTCACAATGCGCCCCCACCCGGCCTTGATCATATGAGGGGCAGCGACCTGACTCATGAAATAAGTGCCAGTGATATTTGTGGTGATGACATCCGCCCAAGCGTGGGGATCAGTCTGCCAGAATTTCATCGAAGTCGTCTGCGCTGCGTTTTCCACATGCACCGGCCCTTTACCGGCATTATTGACCAGAATATCCAAGCCGCCGAAGCGCTCCACACACACAGCAACAGCTCTGCGGCACTGATCAAGATTGGTAATGTCACAGGCGAGGCCCTGACAGGGCCCTGCGCCCGCCACGCCCTGCATGGATAAAGCTGCCGTTTGCGCCTTCACGCCATCAAGATCGACAAACAGCACAGAAGCACCCGCACGGGCCAGTGCCAAGGCCATGGTGCGCCCAAGCCCCGCTGCCGCCCCGGTGACAAGGGCAATGCGGTCATTGAGCCTGATGTCTGAAATGCGCTGCACCGATCGCCCCCTATACGCCAGCTTAAATCCGCCGAGCCTGCGGCGGAAGGCTAAGCCAGCTTTGCTGGCTTGTCACCTTGCCGCCACGCAGAGAGAAACAGCATTGTTCCTTTGTTCATCCGCCTCTAGACTGAGAACAACATGCGCGATCCAAACCTAACAAATAAGAAGATCCAACAGTGACGTCACACAGCCATTCCACCGCCCCCTCCTTGCTGTTGAGCTTGGCGCGCAATTTGCGAGAGTTTGAGTCGGCCCTTCTGCCAGATGACATTTGCCAGCAAGCCAAATTGCTTGTGTTGGATTCCATCGGCTGTGCGCTGATCACGCAAGAGGAGCCGGAAGTGCGGCCTGCGCTCAGTGCCCTATTGGCCTTGGGCGGCGCACCGCAAGCCACCATCATCGGCACGGGCGTCAAAAGCTCTGTGCTGCAGGCCGTTTTGGCCAATGAAATTCTGGTTCGTTATCTTGATTTGAATGATTTCACCTTGAGCTTTTCACAGGCTGGCCTGCGCATAGCAGGCCATCCCAGTGATAATATTCCCGTCGCTCTTGCCATGGGCGAGGCCTATGGCGCCAGCGGACGCGATGTGCTGAGCGCAATTGTACTGGGCTATGATTTATTTGACCGCATGCGCCAGCTCTTCGATTCATCCAGCCAATGGGATGGCACAAGCGCCTCGGGTCTTGTGGCGGCGGCTATGTCTGGCGTTTTAATGTCTTTGAATGAAGCCCAATTGAGTGAAGCTCTGGCGCTGGGAGCCATGCGCTCGGCCACGCCCAGATTGGTGCGACGTGGCCATATTACGGCAGCAAAATTTCTCGCCAATCCGCTCATTGCTCACTCAGGCGTTTTAGGTGCGCTGCTGGCGGCCAGCGGCATGACTGGCCCGC
>CAIVAX010000257.1 GCA_903903935.1 uncultured Hyphomicrobiales bacterium
ATCCCTATGCGAGCATGTTGTTTATCGATTATTTGCTCTCAGTCGAAGGCCAGAAGATTTTCCAGAAACTGGGCTATGCCTCGGGCCGCACTGATCTGCCGGGTGGAGATCGGCCCAACAAAGTCTATTATCTGGCCGATGAGCCTGATTATCTCGAAAAATACGAGAAATGGATCGCGCTGGGCCGCAGTGCCTTTAGCAAATAAGGGGTGCCTTCAGCAAATAAAGGGCTGCCGCACTTAACTATGTGCGGCCTCGCCCTGTTTGAGCGCTGAGAGAATGGACTCGACCAAACGCACGGCCGAGTCAGCACTCAATTCAACTGCGATGCGCTGCGAGAGACCATCGCGCTCATTGATGAAATCAATATTCAGCGAATGATCCAGCGGCGCATGAAAGGGGTGATCAAAATAGACATTGGCTGTGTCTATGCTCACCCATCCTTGCGGGCCTTTGGCCGCGCCCATTAGCGGCGTTTTCTCGACGATATAGGTGCACATCGCATTCACCCCAAATGCTGATGGAAGAAGGCATAGGTCTTTTTCCAGCCATCCAGCGCCTGTTCCACACGATAGGCAGGGCGCTCGGAGCCAAAGAAGCCATGGCCTGCCCCATCATAGCGATGGAAGGAATAGGTCTTGCCCAAGGATTTCAGCACAGCTTCCGTCTTATCAACCTGCGCAGGATCGGGGTTTTTATCGTCATTGCCGAAAATGCCCAGAATGGGACATTGAATGTCCTTGGCATAGTCAATGGGATTGACGGGGCGCTTGGGGGTGAGTTGAGCTGGATCTTCGACAATCACACTGCCGCCCCAGCAATCGACAATGGCATTCATGGTAGGAATGCGCGCCGCACAGATGAAGGCATGGCGACCGCCTGAGCAAAAGCCCATCACACCGACCTTGCCATTGGAGTCTTTGCGGGCGCGCACATAGGCCAGTGCGCCTTCGACATCGCCGACCACTTGATCATCGCTGACGCCGCCATCGGCTCTGGCTTTGGCGGCTTGATCATCGGGCGAACCAGGCTCGCGGAAATAGAGATTGGGCGCAATGCACATCAGCCCCTGATGGGCGAGTTTGCGGGCGGCTTCCATAATCCAATCATCCCAACCGGGCATGTGATGGATCAGAACCACGGCGCCAAAGGGGCCATCCCCCTCGGGCTTGGCAAAATAGGCCTCGCCCTTGTCGCCTTTGTGACCTGTGATGGAGACGACTTGCGTCGTCATACCGCGATAATAGGACATTGCTCCCTCCCTTTCCGAACGTGCTGCACATGAGCGCAAGCGCGGGCCGGTTTCAAGAGGGGGCAGGCTGTTATGCAGATCGATCAGCAGGCAATTCTAAAATTAGCCTCGGTTTTGGCGCGGATTTCATCGACGCTGACGCCCTCGGCGCATTCGATCAAGGCCATGCCCTGCTTGCCCTTGCGATCAATGGTGAAGACACCAAGATCGGTGATTACCATATCGACCACGCCAGAGCCTGTGAGGGGCAAGGTGCAGCGATGCAGCAGCTTGGGGCCATCCTTGGCCACATGTTCCATCACCACCACAACCCGCTTGACCCCGGCCACCAGATCCATAGCCCCGCCCATGCCTTTGACCATTTTGCCCGGAATCATCCAATTGGCGAGATCGCCATTTTCAGCCACCTGCATGGCGCCCAAAATCGACAGATCAATATGACCGCCGCGAATCATGGCAAAGGAATCGGCGCTGGAAAAATAGCTTGTTGTGGGCAGTTCCGTGACTGTCTGTTTACCGGCATTGATCAAATCCGGATCTTCCTCGCCCTCATAGGGAAAGGGGCCCATGCCCAGCATGCCGTTCTCACTCTGCAATTGCACATTCATGCCAGCGGGAATGTAATTGGAGACGAGGGTGGGAATGCCAATGCCAAGATTGACATAAAAGCCATCGCTCAATTCCTTGGCAGCGCGCGTCGCCATTTGTTCGCGGGTCCAGGCCATGAAGCTCTCCTTTGACGACTTAAGCGACGCGTGGGCGGGTGGTGCGATGTTCAATATGTTTGATCGCATCTTTCACATGCACGATGCGCTGAACATAAATGCCCGGCGTGATGATGTGATCAGGATCAATCTGGCCCGGCTCAACCAAATGTTCCACTTGCGCAATGGTTATTTTGCCAGCAGTGGCCATCATTGGGTTAAAATTGCGGGCGGTTTTGCGATAGACAAGATTGCCTTCCGTATCGCCCTTCCAGGCATGGACGAGAGAAATATCAGCCAGCAAAGCGCGTTCCATAACATATTGAGCGCCGTCAAATTCACGCACATCCTTGCCTTCAGCAATGATGGTGCCAACCCCTGTCTTGGTGAAAAAGGCCGGAATGCCTGCCCCGCCGGCGCGAATACGCTCGGACATGGTGCCCTGAGGGGTGAATTCCAATTCCAATTCCCCAGCCAGATATTGCTGCGCGAATAATTTATTCTCGCCAACATAAGAGGAGATCATCTTCTTGATCTGCCGTGTCTCGAGCAGCAAGCTCAGACTAATGCCATCCACACCGGCATTATTGGAGATGACGGTCAGATTTTTGACCCCGGAATCGCGCAAAGCCAGGATCAGGACTTCTGGAATGCCACACAGGCCAAAGCCGCCGGACATGATGGTCATGCCATCCTTGAGAATACCGGCCAAAGCGGCATAGGCGTCGGGATAAACTTTGCTCATTCTAGTCCCCGAAGATAAGGATGATTCGCACGGGCCCAGACCCTTGAACTGACAGGTCCAGACCCTTGCGCTGAAAAGCACTGGAGCCAGAGGCTTGCTTCTCGTATAGCTGAGGATGATTAAAAGCCCAAGTTCGACTTCTGACCATTCAGCTCAACAAATCACCATTTCGCCTTAGTCATCACCAAACACCTTTAGATTTGAGATCATGAACATAGCCTCGCTTTATGTCAGAGTTTTGCGCCAGTTGGGCCCCGAAACCCGCCTGGCTCTGGTTTTGGTGATTGCCAATCTGTGCTTGGCCGGCGCCCAATTTGCTGAACCCATTCTGTTTGGGCGCATCATTGATCTG
>CAIVAX010000258.1 GCA_903903935.1 uncultured Hyphomicrobiales bacterium
ATATCGGCTTCAGTGGAAAAATCGACATTCACCTGCACAGTGCAGGTGCGATACATCATATCCAGACCGCGTGAGCCCACTTTGGGCATGTAATCGGTCATGATTTTGTAGCGGCTTTTGGGCATGCGCGGTGTTTGCGCCAAGCTCCACAGAGGACTCATGCCAAGACCCAAAAAGCCAATGCGATGCGGCTGCGCAACAGCCTTGAGTGCCTGCACATGCTGGGTGAGTTCCTCGGCGGTCTGATGCACATTATCCAGCGGCGCGCCGGAGAGTTCGAATTGGCCGCCAGGTTCAAGCGAGACAGCACCCCCGCCAATTGGATCGGCCAGACCAATCAAAGCCTCATGATCCCAGATCGGCTCCCAGCCGCTTGCCTGTTGCAGGCCCTCAAGCAAATGGCGAATGCCGCCCAGACCTTTGGCCGGATCCCCGTCATAGGGAACGGGGGCTAGATCATCGATATAGAAAGGGAATTTCTCATGCTCCGTGCCCAGACGAAAGCTGGCAGGCGGTTTCATGCCTGCTTCCAACCAATTGATTAACTGAGCCTTTGACGTAACAGGCGTTGTATCAGACACGTCGCGGGCCATTGGGATCTTTCGATAGGCATAAGAGTAAAGTTTGACTGCTTACATAGGCCGCAGCTTGCCCGGGCGCAATGTGGCGATCAAGACTTATTTATAGGGACCATCCCATCTCTAGACGTCATCTTAAGCGGCCTGTTCAGAGCGTGAGACCTGCAGGCGATTGGTCACCCAATAAGCGCTGAATATGGCCCCCACACCAAACCCTATAGCCCCTAGAAAAATACCCAGCTGCGCCCCCTCTGGCCCCCAGAACTGCGAGCCATAATAAACAAAGGGGATGGTGCCCAAAGTGGCCCGGCCCCAATTGAAGGCAGTGGAGAGCATGGGAAAGCCCAGATTGTTAAAGGCTGAATTGGCCACAAACAAACAACCCAAGCCCATCCAGGCCGCACCACACCAGGTGCAGAAGAAAATGACGAGCCGCGCTGTTTCATCCTGCGCATGAAAGAGCGCCACAATCTGCGGCGAGAAGATCCACATGATCAGCCAGACGCTCGCCACATAAATGACAGCTATCATGAAGGATTTGCTGAGCACATCACGAACCCGCGACAAAGATCCAGCACCAAAATTTTGTCCGATCACCGGCCCAATGGCACCCGACATCGCAAACAAGACGCCAAAAGCAACGGGAATTAAGCGATCAATGATCGAAAAGGCCGCCACCACAGGCTCGCCAAAGCGCGAGAATACCAGCATGGCATAAGAGGTCGCAAAGGGTGTTGCCAGATTGGTCACAATGGCAGGAATCGCAATGGCCATAACAGGACGCAGATCACGAATCACAGCTTGCCTTTGCGGGCGCTCCAGCATGTGATGCACGCGGATCACGGCATGAAAGCCAAAGACCAGAAAGACAATGCGCGCCAATATGGTGGAAATCGCCGCGCCATTGACGCCCATGCCCAGACCAAAAATCAAAATGGGATCGGCAATCGCTGTGATCGCCGCTCCGGCCAGAGTGAGATACATGGAGCGGCGCGCATCGCCCACGGAGCGCAGCACAGCCGCCAGACAAATGCCCACACCCATGCCCACATTGCTGGGTAGGGTTAGCGCCAGAAAGGTTGAGGCGACGCGCAGTGCCTCGCCCTTGGCGCCCAACAGGGCCAATAAATCCTCGCGCAGAGGAAAGGCGATAACACTGATGGCAATGGAAATGACGCTGACATGGACAAGGCCGGAGGCCGCCAGTCGGCGCGCGGCCATTCGATCGCCCGCCCCAATGGCGCGCGACACCACTGCGCCCATCGCAATGACCAAACCAATATTGATCGAAATAAAGAAAAAGCTGATCTGCGTGGCATAACCCACACCGGCAGTCAGCACAGGATCATTGAGCCAAGAGACATAGAGCAGGGATAGAAAATCGACAAAAAAGATCGCCATCAGCCCTAAGGAACCTGTGGCCGTCATCACCAGAACATGGCGCAGAATGGAGCCTTGGGTAAAAACAGCTGCTGGCCCCTTGGGGCGCGGGGGAAGTGACAAAATCAAAATCCTCAGGTTTGGCCTGGAAAATACGACCTTGGAAAATAGACCCAAGGCCTTCTTGAGACCCAAGGCCTTCTTGAGACCCAAGGCCTTCTTGAGACCCAAGGCCTTCTTGAGAC
>CAIVAX010000259.1 GCA_903903935.1 uncultured Hyphomicrobiales bacterium
GCTACATCGTGTCATTTACTCTGGTTCAGATTTGCACTCTGATGCAGGCAGAGTTCCTGTGATTAGAAGGTCACAAGATCCTTGATGGCTGATCCGGCATTTTCAGGCACCACTTTGCGAGAAGTGAAGTCCGCCCAATCTTTGAATTTGCCTTTGCCGCGCGCTTCGATAATCGCTTTAGAACGCGCTCCGCCAATCTGCGGCAATTTGTCGAGCTCCTCGGTTGTGGCTGTGTTGAGATTGACCTTTTTAACTTGTTCTGCAGTGGCTTTGGTTGCTGCACCAGGCATGGTTGGCGCAGGTATCACAACGGGTGCAGGCGAAGCTGCAGCAGGCTTGGGGGCAGTCATGGGGGCTGCAGGAGCCTGAGCAAAAGCCAAAGAGGATGACAAAGCGAAAAGTGCTGCTGTTGTGACAAGACGCAGGCGGGTCATCTGTTTATTCCTGTTACCCGGGAGAAGGGATCAGGTGTCGCCGGGTCGATCACCATGGCTAAACATTACAGCCGTGGTTGTGAATGCAGGCTGAACCAATCATGGTTTGTTTATGGCTTGCCCTTGTGGGTTCTTACATTTTCACCCATGCTTGGTGAGGTGAGGAAACAACTTTCATGATGATGGAGTTCTAGCGGGTGTTTGCGCCCTATCTGCATTCTTTGATTGAGCAGCACGGCTATTGGGCCGTGTTTGTCATCGTCTTATTGGAATGCGCAGGCATTCCTTTGCCGGGCGAGACGGCTTTGATTCTTGCCTCAGTCTATGCCGGGGCAACCGGCAATCTTGATATTGAGTGGGTGATTGGTCTGGCGGCAGCTGCGGCCATTCTGGGTGACAATATCGGCTTTTGGATCGGCAGGCGCTATGGCCTGCCTTTGATCGAGCGCTATGGACGATTTTTGCGTTTGTCAGACAAGCATCTTCTTGTGGGTCACTATGTGTTTGCGCGGCACGGGGCGAAGGTTGTCTTTTTTGGTCGCTTTGTTGCGCTTTTGCGGATCTTTGCCGCTTTGCTGGCTGGCGTTCATCGCTATGGCTGGGGGCAATTTCTTTTCTACAATGCGGCTGGCGGACTTGTTTGGGCCCTGTCCTTTGGCTTGGCGGGTTATTTCATCGGCGATGCGTTTCAATCCATTGCCAGCTGGATTGGTCTGATCGGCTTTGGGTTGGCCATTCTTGGCTTTTTAGTCGTGCTGCGAGTGATCCGGCGGCAAGAAGATAAATTGTTTGAGGCTGCCAAGGCGCATCAAGCGGTCGTACAGCCAGCCATTGGGTCAGGCAGCGAGGATCCCTCAGGCGCAGATCCGCGCGGCTGAATGGCTCCTATCTGCCTTTGGACCTTTGCGATCTTGCAAATTATGCTAGAGGAAAGATCTGTCAGTCGATCAGGAATCTGCCGTGCATTATGTTTCCACCCGTGGCCAAGCGGCCGAATTGTCCTTTACAGATGTCTTGCTGGCAGGACTGGCGCGCGATGGTGGGCTTTATGTCCCCAAAACCTATCCCACTTTATCCAAGGCACAGATTGCTGCTTTTGCCGGTCAGCCCTATGGGCAGGTCGCACGTCAGGTGATGGCGCCCTATATTGGCGCGGACATTGAGACAGAGGTTTTGGGCGGCATGATTGATGCGGCCTATGCCACCTTCCGTCACCCGGCCGTCACGCCCTTAACCCAGATTGGTGATAATCTCTTTGTGCTGGAATTGTTCCATGGGCCAACGCTCGCCTTCAAAGATGTGGCGATGCAATTGCTCAGCCGGCAGATGGATTATCTTTTGAAAGCTCGCGGCGAGCGTGCCACTATTGTGGGTGCGACCAGCGGTGATACAGGCGCGGCGGCGATTGAGGCGTTTAGAGGTCTTGATCAGGTCGATGTGTTCATCATGTATCCGCATAATCGCGTGTCGGCTGTGCAGCGTCGCCAGATGACAACAATTGCCGATCACAATATTCACACCATTGCCCTTGAGGGCACGTTTGATGATTGCCAGAACTTGCTCAAGGGCTTGTTCAACAATCATGCCTTCCGCGATGGCTTGCGTTTGTCAGGCGTCAATTCGATCAATTGGGCGCGTGTTCTGGCGCAGACCGTTTATTATTTTACCAGCGCGGTGGCGCTGGGTGCGCCGCATCGCCCCGTTTCTTTCACTGTGCCAACGGGTAATTTTGGCGATATTCTTGCTGGCTATATTGCCAAGCGCATGGGCTTACCGATTGATCGTTTGGTGATTGCGACCAATGAGAATGATATTCTGGCGCGCACATTGGAGAATGGTGACTATGAATTGCATTCCGTGAAGGCGACTTCCTCGCCCTCTATGGATATTCAGGTCTCGTCCAATTTTGAACGCCTGATGTTTGATGCTTATGATCGCGATGCGGGCATCATTCGCGCCGCAATGGATAATCTCAAACAATCGGGGCGCTTTACTCTTGACCCCAAGGCTTTGGCGCGGATCAAAGCGGACTTTGATGCGGCCCGCACAGGCGAGGTTGGAACAGCCAAAGAGATCGCGCGTGTTTGGACGCAGGCTGGCTATTTGATCGATCCGCATACGGCTGTGGCCGTGCATGCGGCGCGCAAAAGTTTGGAGGTAAATCCCTCTGTCCCGATGATTGCTCTGTCCACCGCCCATCCGGCCAAATTTGTGGATGCCGTCAAACAGGCTGTGGGTCATTCTGCGCCCTTGCCAGCCCATTTGGCTGATTTGATGGAGCGCAAAGAGCATTTCACAGTTTTGCCTAATGATCAGGGCACAGTTGAGCGCTTTGTGCGGGAGCGGGCCCGGGCGGCCCGAGGCTAAATCGAGAGCAAGAATGGCGCTGTTCGGGATCAGAGGCTTTTTTGAATCGAGCCCGATTATCCGGGGCGAAGGTCTCTATCTCAGGGCGCCCGAAATGCGGGATTTCGCCCAATGGGTTCAGCAGCGCGCCGCCAGCCGTGCCTTTCTCACCCCTTGGGAGCCCGATTGGCTGGAAGATGAGCTCTCGCGCGCCGCATTCCGCCGGCGCATTCAGCGCCAGGGCGATGAAATTGCGCGGGATGAGACCTATCCCTTTTTTATTTTTGAGCCTCAAACCCATGTTTTAATGGGTGGGATCACTCTGGGCCAGGTGCGGCGGGGGATAGCTCAAGCGGGGACGATTGGCTATTGGATGGCGCAGGATTACGCCAATCACGGGCATATGACTCGCGCCGTGCGGGCGCTGGTTGATTATGGCTTTGCGCATTTGCGCCTGCACAGGATTGAAGCGGCCTGTTTGCCCAATAATCTGGCCTCTATGCGTTTGTTGGAGCGCAATGGCTTTCAAAAAGAAGGTTTGGCGCGATCCTATCTGCGAATCAACGGACAATGGCGCGATCATGTGCTTTATGCCTTGTTGGATGGCGATCCGCGCTAGCCAAAGCTGGATATGAGCCCCCTTGCCCTGAGCCAAGCCATTCAGTACCAATTGAGGCGATCGTAATTTGGTCATGGTCATGGGTCATTGCCGCCAGGGCAGGGTTGCCGGCCAAGGACAAGGTTAGAGCCGTAAGGCATTGAGTTTCCGTTATGTTCCTTTTCGCACAGGCGTAAGGGGCTAGGTTTTTCCCAGGATGGTGGATCCATCCGTGTGTGGACAGGAATTGCGTGCGGCGGATCATTTCTTTACTGGCCCTGCTTTGCC
>CAIVAX010000260.1 GCA_903903935.1 uncultured Hyphomicrobiales bacterium
GCCCTCTCGCCGGTTCAACAACGCAATCTCGAAAAGGCCTTTGGCACGAAGGTGATCGACCGCACAGGTTTGATCCTCGAAATCTTTGGCCGGCGCGCCCGCACGCGGGAGGGATCCTTACAGGTGGAGCTGGCGCATCTGGCCTATCAAAAATCCAGACTGGTTCGCTCTTGGACGCATTTGGAGCGGCAAAGAGGTGGCTTTGGCTTTCTAGGTGGTCCGGGTGAAACACAGATTGAAACCGATCGACGCTTGATCCAAGAGCGCATCACGCGCATTGAACAAGAGCTCGAAGGCGTGAAGAAAACGCGCAGTCTGCATCGCAAAAGCCGCCGCGATGTGCCTTATCCCATCATTGCTTTGGTGGGCTATACCAATGCAGGCAAATCAACTCTCTTCAATCGTCTGACCAGAGCGGATGTGTTGGCCAAAGACATGCTCTTTGCAACTTTGGACCCCACTTTGCGGGCAATCAAATTACCCCATGGCAGCAAGGTGATCTTGTCAGATACTGTGGGCTTTATTTCCGATTTGCCGACCATGCTGATCAGCGCCTTTCGCGCCACTTTGGAAGAAGTGCTGGAGGCTGATATTGTTGTGCATGTGCGCGACATTTCGCATGAGGATAGTGAAGCGCAGGGGGAAGATGTGCGCACCATTCTCAAAGATCTAGGTGTGGATCCCTCCAATCACACAAGCTTTATCGAAGTCTGGAACAAAATTGATCTTTTAGCTGCGCCGCAGCGCGAAACTCTGCTCAATGCGGCAGCCCTCAAGCCAATAGACACAAGGCCTTTCATTGTCTCGGCGCTGAATGGCGATGGCATTGATCGTTTGCTCGAAAATCTCGAACATCGTCTGTCGTCCGATCATGAGTCCTTTGAAATTGATCTTGATCCAACTGACGGGCAGGGGCTGCATTGGCTTTATGAGTATACGCAAGTGATGGCGCGTAAGACAAACAAAAAGGGAATTACTCGGCTGACTATTCGCCTGCCCAAGGAGCGCGAAGAACATATGCGGCATCGTTTTCCCAAAGCCCGCGCCGTGTCTGTGTCTCACACTTAGCTTTGCGTTTTTTCTTGTCTCTTGGCTTCAGTCCACAAAGCATCCATTTCGCTCAAAGTCGCGTTCTGCATTTGTCGTCCTGAGGCGTGCAAAGCTTGTTCAATATAAGCAAAGCGGCGCGTGAATTTATCATTCGTGCTGCGCAAAGCCGATTCAGGATCAGCGCCGACATGGCGCGCCAGATTGACCATGGCAAAGAGAAGATCGCCCGTTTCTTCGGCAATCTCTGGCTTGTGTCCCTGATCAAGAGCGCGCTCTAATTCATCAGCCTCTTCTCTGATCTTAGCCAAGACCAATCTGGCATCATTCCAATCAAACCCCACGCTGGAGGCCTTTTGTTGCAATTTCACCGCGCGGGTGAGCGCGGGTAGGCTAGAGGGAACGTCATCGAGCAAAGAGGGAGCGCTCTCATCTTTAAAGCCCAAGGCTTGACGCGCCGCACGGCGCTCAGCCTTTTCTTGGCGTTTGATCTCATCCCAGATTTGATTGACGCGCTCAACAGGCAGGTCTTTCACATCGCCAAACACATGGGGATGCCTTCGGATCATTTTAGTTGTGATGGCTTTGACAACGTCGCCAAATTCGAATGCGCCTTGCTCTTGCGCCAGGCGCGCATGAAAGACCACTTGCAGCAGAAGATCGCCCAATTCATCTTTCAAATCGACCATATCTTTGCGCGCAATGGCATCTGCCACTTCATAGGCTTCTTCAAGCGTGTAACGCAGAATAGAGTCGAAATCTTGCTGCAAATCCCACGGACATCCTGTGTGCGGCGTGCGCAAGGCCGCCATCACTGCAAGCAGATCCGCAATATCAGTCGAGGGCTTCATCACTCATCCAATCGAGAAGATGTGAGAGGTACCAAGAAAAAGGGCGCCGCAAGCGGCGCCCTCAATGCATCAAAGTGGACACGCTCACATCAAAGCGATGGAGAGCGCTTCACGACCCTTGGGCGTATCAACCACTTTCATGGAAACGTTCATACCTTCGGTCAAGGTCTGAATACTAGCCGGACGCAAAGTGGAAATATGCACGAACACATCCTTGCCACCATCATTGCTGGCAACAAAGCCAAAGCCCTTGGTTTCATCAAACCATTTCACGCTGCCGGTGACTTCCAGAGCCGTAGAAGGATCTGGCGCACGACGCGGCGGACGTGGGCTATCAAAAGAGCGGGGCGGGCGGGGCGCTGCATCACCAGCGACTGCGGTTGACGTATCAACCTCAAGCACGCGAGTGACCTGAGCACCTTTCGCACCTTGGCCCACAAGCACTTTCAGCTTGGAGCCATTGGGAATGGATTCATAGCCAGCCGATTGCAAAGCACCAATGTGCAAAAAAGCATCGCCACTGCCATTGCTCAATTCAACAAAGCCAAAGCCTTTGTCTGACTTGAACCATTTTACAACAGCATCAATGGAAGCGGGAGCTGGACCACCGGCAGAGGGCATAGCACCAAACTCTGGAGGCGGGGCGAAGCTGCGGTCGAATGAACTGCGCGGTTGGCGGCTGGGCCGCGGCTCATAGGGCATTGGCCCATCATCGTCGAAGCCCCGTTTTCTAGGACCACGGAAATCCTTACCTTTGCTCATGATACCTTTTAGTCTCCGCCGAACGCGCAACAGCTGACGCTGAGCACCCACCATTCGATACGCAAGAAAACCAAATTATTGGGGCCTCCAACCTCTGGTTCCGGGCCGTATCAAACCCGGATAGGGGCCGATGCTGCTTTTAAATGCCAGTATCGCTACACCCTATATTAGCCATAATAACAGGAAGTGGGATAAAACGCTATGGGGCCTTTAGCGGATTGCCTGCAAATATGGCCTATTTTGCTTTAAACCTTCGGACTTTTGTCAATATGGCCCACAGCTGGCTGGGGGCTGACAGTCTGCTCAGTGAATGTGAATGGGCAGAAAACGGCACTCTTCAATTCGCATAATCTATATTATGGAACCTAATATAATATCCAAATCGCTGAAATACAGAGATTATAAGAAATAACGTCAGAAAGTTTGGGAGCAAAGACTGAGAAGTCTCCACTGGGTCAATACTGACCCAGTGCAAAACGCCCTATAGACTAATTGACGAGTTTACCGATCTGTTCACGAATGTCTTTGGGCGTCTTGCCCAGTTCTTGGATCAAATCTGCCAGTTTGGCACCAGAGACAGGCTCAAGCCGGAGATGTAATTTCTGAGTGTCGGCCATGAAATCCGAATCTTTCATTGTGGCGTCAAAGGCATCGCGCAACATCTTGAGGCGATCTGGCGGCAGATCTGGTGGCGCCAGCATTGGGCGCCCAATGCCTTGACCCGCATAGAGGAAGCGCAAAGCCAGACGCTCGCGCTCAGTGCTGGCCAGCTCCATCACAAAGGGAATGTCTTTGAGATTGGGATTAGGTTCAGCGCCGCCTTGCAGCAGGATTTTCATTTTGCCTGAAGGCAGCCAATCGGGCCGCTTATCATTGACGCTATCAATGCTTTCGCAAATGCCATCAACCTCATTGCGTTCGATGGCGAGAAACACATCGGCGGAGGACGGAAAGCCGGTAATGAGCTTGAATTTCATATCAAACAAGCCATTGAGCGCCAGCGGATACATGTGGGTCCCCGTCCCTGCACCCGTGTCGCCAACAATCAAAGTTTTTTGTTTGAGATCTTTGTAAGATTGAAAGCCGAGCGAAGAACGCGCAATACAGACATTGGATTCAGTCGTCGGTGTGCCGATCCAAGATATTTTTTCTGGATCAAACCGCGCGGCTGGATTGCTCATCATCGGTGCCATAGGCGTGTCGCGTGTAGTCAAGCCAAAGGTTGTTCCATCCTTGGGAGCAACGCTGGCCATATGATTAGCAGCCCCAATCCCGCCGCCAGCCGGCATATTTTGCGGAACAAAAACAGGATTGCCCGGCAAATATTTGCCCATATGCTTGGAAATTGTGCGGCCCCATAAATCATAGCCGCCGCCAACACCTGCACCAATGATGAAAGTAATGCTCTTGCCAGCAAACACGCCATTGGCCTGTGCCAAGGAGAGCTGCGGCAGGGCTGTAAGAGCAGTCAGCCCCACAGCGGAACTCAGAAGGAAATGCTTAAGCCTCAGGCTCATGATACCCCCCATATCAATTATTATCTCATGACTTTTGTCATGTCTGATTGTCTTGAGGGGAAGATTAGCGTCTTTTGCAACTTTGGCAATGCGTCCAAGGGAGATTAAATATCGATCTGCATGCCATCAAAGGCTGGCACAATATGATCGGGCAAGGATTGGCGCAGAGCCTGATAATCAAGATCCGTATGCAGATTTGTCAGAATGGCGCGTTTGGGTTTGAGCCGATCAATCCAAGCCAAAGTTTCGCTCAAACAAAAATGACTGGGATGCGGCGTATGGCGTAAGGCATCGACAATCCATAGATCGAGATCATGAAAATAAGGCAGGCTGTCGGCAGGAATAGCTTTGACATCGGGCGAATACATGACATTGCCAAACCGAAAGCCCAGCGCATCGATCTCACCATGGTGCAAATTCACAGGCGTGAAAGACAGCGCACCGCCCGGCCCTGTGATTGCAATCGCCTCGCCATGATCAAGCCTGCGCTCGACCAATAAGGGCGGATAAGAGCTGCCAGGCGGCGTTGCAAAAATATAAGAGAACTTCTCACGTACATCGAGCGAGGTCGCCGCATCCATATAGGCAGGAATCATTGCCTTCATTTGCAATACAAGCGGACGCATATCATCAATGCCATGCGTATGGTCGGCATGCGCATGTGTGAAAAGCACAGCGTCAATATAATCCGTTTGCGCAGCCAATAATTGCTCGCGTAAATCTGGGCCCGTATCAATCAAGGCAATGGTGCGTGCGCCTGATGCAGATATGCTTTCAACAAGAATGGAACAGCGGGTGCGGCGGTTTTTTGGGTTAGCCGGATCACAGGCCCCCCAGCCCGTTCCCACGCGCGGAACGCCGCCTGATGATCCACATCCCAATATGCGGACGGACAGGCTCATGATGCGCTGCTTATGCCCAAAGCCAGCGCTGGCATTTTGCTAAACAGTCGCAGCGCATTGCGAGTTGTGTGCTGGGCAATCTCGTCAAGCGACAATCCCTTCACATCAGCCAAAACTTGTGCCGTCTGCCTGACAAAGGCAGGTTCATTGCGCTTGCCGCGATGCGGCACGGGCGCGAGAAAGGGCGAGTCCGTTTCCACAATCATGCGATCAAGCGGAATGGTTTTAGCAATCACGCGCAAATCTTCGGAGTTTTTGAAAGTCAGCACGCCAGAGAAGGAAATCGTCAGACCCAATTCCAAACCAGCCATGGCCAATTCATTTGAGGAGGTGAAGCAATGCAGAAGGGCTTTGAAAGCCCCCTTCCCCATTTCCTCACGCAGCACTCTGGCCATATCATCATCGGCATCGCGCGAATGAATGACCAAGGGCAGGCCGGTGCGGCGTGCTGCATCAATGTGGCGGCGAAAGACCTGATCAGCAATCTCACGCGGGGATTTATCATAATGATAATCCAAACCCGCCTCACCAATGGCGACACAGCGCGGATGGGCCGCTAGCTCACATAAGCGATCCGTGCTGATGTCTGGCTCTTCATGGGCGCGGTGAGGATGCGTGCCCACAGTGAACCAGACATTGTCAAACCGCTCGGCAATGGCACGATAATGGTCGTAGCGCGCCACATGGGTGGAAATGGTGATCATCCGCTCCACGCCTGCGCTGTGCGCGCGTGCCACCACATCATCGAGCTCAGGCGCGAATTCTGGAAAATCGAGATGGCAATGCGTATCGATCAGCATGTGCGCTCTAAGCCTTTTATGTTTTCGACGCAGTATTTGCTGCCACTGTGTCGTCAGTCTCGACATAACGCGGGAAAATGGGTTTGGGTGCTGGCAAAGCAAGCCCCGCTTGCAAGGCATGCGCAGCGGCCACATGTTCAAATTGCCGCGCGCTCTGTGCTTGGCCCAGAAGATCAAGTAAATTGGCACATGCCATGGGCACAACTGGCTGGGCCATGATTGCGACCTTGCGCAGAACTTCGGCGGTGACATAGAGAATGGTCTGCATGCGGGCCGGATCACTCTTGGCTTTTTTCCAAGGCTCTTCATTGGCAAAATAGCGATTGGCCTCGGCCACCACACGCCAGATTTCGGCGAGCATGAGATGCAGAGCATAATCTTGCATCACCTCTGCAACTTTGCCTGACATATTTTGCGCCAGCTCTAGAATAGCGCGATCCTCAGCCGTCAACTCCCCCGGAGTTGGAACAGATCCTGCGCAATTTTTGGCGATCATTGAGAGAGATCTTTGCGCCAGATTACCCAGATCATTGGCCAGATCCGCATTCATTCTGGCGACAATCGCCTCATGTGAATAATTCCCATCCTGTCCGAAGGGA
>CAIVAX010000261.1 GCA_903903935.1 uncultured Hyphomicrobiales bacterium
CCCCGGACCCAAATCAATTATCTGCTGAACAAAAACTGGACCCGTCACTGGTTTTGCATCTCCCTAAACGTCATTTTAAACGTTCGGCTCCCTTATCGAATTCTGTTCTTTTATAGGTCCTTATCCACCAAAACACAATTCTCACACAAGCGCTCAAAATGTGGGCAAATTCATAACAAATCTGATGATCTATAACTATCGTCTCGCCGCAAAGGCGGGCCTGCGCCAGACCAGTTTACTCTGGCAAGGGGGGCGCAGTTTGACCAGCTAGCTTGGGGGGTGAGCGGGGCCAAACTGAGGATAAGGATTGGCACATCACTGCACCCCTGTGAGAGGAGTATTTCTGATCCCTGCGGGATCTCAACTCCTGCGTGTTGGACACGATGTTGACGAAGCCGACCTTAGCAGCCTAGGCTACAAAAAAATAACAAAGCTTTGAGGGAGGTGATCATGTCTCAAGATATGAAATCAGTCTTATCTAAAGATATTCCAACAGCCTTGGCCATATTCTGTTGCGTCACAATATTTTTCAGTTTTTCAGAGTCCCACGCACAAACAAAAACTACAGATCAGATCCTCCATTATAAAGAGGCAGATCGGACATCACTGCTGATTGAGGGAGCAAAGAAAGAAGGCGAAATTGTCTTTTACTCGGCGATGATCGTCAATCAGGCACTCAGGCCTGTCGCTGATGGATTTATGAAGAAATATCCTTTTGTTAAAGCCTCTTATTGGCGAGCTGATACAGCCGACACAATGGCTAAAGTCTCGGCTGAACAACGGGCCGGAAATGTCGTCAGTGATGTTATTGAAGGGACCGGCATTGGCGAGAATGTTATTCAAGCCGGCTTTGCTTTAACCTTTGATAGTCCAGTGCTGGCTGAATACCCGAAAGAGCGCCGTGATCCCCGAAAGCTCTGGGCCGCAACGCGACTGAGTTATTATAGCCTGGGGTTTAACACAAAGCAGATCGCACAAGGCACGCAACCCAAAAGCTATGATGATCTGTTGGATCCGCGCTGGAAGGGAAAACTCTCTTGGCGCATTGGTCCAGCAGGCGGCATGGAATTGTTTCTCACGACTTTACGCATTGCGTGGGGCGAAGAGCGCGCGATGAAATATTTAGCTCAATTAAGATCGCAAGAGATTGTCAATTTTGGTTCAGGCAGTGCACGAACACTTGTTGATCGTGTTATGGCCGGCGAATTTCCAATTGCCTTGAATATTTTCGCGCATCATCCTTTGATCAGCGCCAAAAGTGGCGCACCTGTCGACTCGCAGCTGTTTGACCCGGTGACCACGACCGCGGCTATTCTCACGATTCCCAAAGGCCTTCGACATCCTCACGCTGCAATGCTGTTTGTTGACTTTCTTCTCTCGAAAGAGGGTCAGTCTATTCTGGCCGGCGCCGAATATTTCCCGGCTCATCCTGATGTTCCTCCCCTTGAAATCATGGAACGTGTTGTTCCGGCCAAAGCTGGTGTGGGTGAGGTTTTTATCAATCCCACTCTGATGCCTGAATATAACAATAGATCGGGCGAAATCTGGCAGGAGGTCTTTCGTCAATAATGGCGCAGGGGGGTGAGATCAGCTCACACATAGCGGTTCACCCGTCAGGCTCATCAATTGCTCAGGGTAGTCTATGGATCCGACAAATAATTATAGCCCGCGCCGTCTTTTTCTAAAAGGTGCCGGATCCTTGTCTCTTGTTTCTACCTTTCCAAGATTGGCACAGGCTGAGGATGTTTTTGGTCAGGATCAAGGTTATCCCACAGGCTGGGGACCTGCAGGCCAGCGTCAGCAATGGGAAAGCTATACCCAATATCATGTTGGCAATTTTTCGGGAGGTCTTGAAAAGATGTTCCCCAGCCAGAGAATTAAACATTCTCAAGCGGTATCGCCTCTCAAAGGACCCAATAAAAATCAACATCAGACATTGTCGCGCGATGCCCGCGATCTCGCCAAACGTTTCAATGCCAGTTCTATGCTGATTGCGCGAGATCAAACTATTTTTCACGAAGACTATCGTTTTGATCGAACTCCTCAGATGCGCTTCTTTGGTTGGTCGATGACCAAAAGCGTTGTGAGCTTGCTGTTTGGCATTGCTCTAGACAAAAAACTGATCAATGCCATTGATA
>CAIVAX010000262.1 GCA_903903935.1 uncultured Hyphomicrobiales bacterium
GCTTTCAGCGCGTGATTCAACGTGCCGTGATCCATGTACAATCCTCCGGACGTGAGGAAGTGACGGGCGCTAATGTCTTAGTCGCTATTTTTGCCGAGCGCGAAAGCCATGCCGCTTACTTCCTGCAAGAGCAGGATATGACGCGTTATGATGCGGTCAATTACATCAGCCATGGCATTGCCAAGCGCCCCGGCCTTGCGGATGTATCAAAAGCTCCGCGCGGTGCTGAAGAAGAACAAGAGGCCCGCGAGAGCAAAGAGAATCGCGACTCAGGCGATGGCACAAAGAAAAAAGAAGGCGCGCTTGAATCTTATTGCGTCAATTTGAACAAGCGGGCGCGCGATGGCCGCATTGATCCTTTGATCGGCCGCGAGGCCGAAGTGCAAAGAACGATTCAAGTGCTCTGCCGTCGCCAGAAGAATAATCCGCTCTTGGTTGGCGATCCGGGCGTTGGCAAGACAGCCATTGCCGAAGGCTTGGCACGCAAGATTGTTAAAGGCGAAGTGCCTGAAGTGCTCGCACGTGCCACAGTCTTTGCGCTTGATATGGGCTCGCTCTTAGCGGGCACACGCTATCGCGGCGATTTTGAAGAGCGCCTCAAGCAAGTGATGAAGGAAATCGAGCAGCACAAAAATGCGATTTTGTTCATCGACGAAATTCACACCATCATTGGTGCGGGCGCGACGTCTGGCGGCGCGATGGATGCGTCCAATCTGCTCAAGCCTGCACTGGCGCAAGGCTCACTGCGTTGCATTGGATCGACAACCTACAAAGAGTTCCGCCAATATTTCGAGAAGGATCGCGCTTTGGTGCGTCGCTTCCAGAAGATTGACGTCAACGAGCCCTCGATCCCCGATGCGGTCGAGATCCTCAAGGGCCTGAAGCCTTATTTCGAAGAGTTCCACAAGATCCGCTACACCAATGAAGCGGTCAAAGCGGCTGTCGAATTATCAGCCCGCTATATCCATGATCGCAAACTGCCCGATAAAGCCATTGATGTGATCGACGAGACAGGCGCCAGCCAAATGTTGCTGCCTGAATCCAAGCGCAAAAAGACCATTGGCATTAAAGAGATTGAAACGACAATTGCGACCATGGCGCGCATTCCGCCCAAAACTGTCTCCAAGGATGATGCCGAAGTGCTGGCCCATCTTGAAGAGACCTTGCGGCGCGTGGTCTATGGTCAGGATAAGGCCCTGACCGCCCTTACCTCAGCGATCAAGCTGGCGCGTGCGGGTCTGCGCGATGGCGAAAAGCCGATTGGCAGCTATTTGTTCACCGGCCCCACGGGCGTTGGTAAAACAGAAGCGGCCCGTCAACTGGCCAAGAGCCTGGGCGTGGAGCTCGTGCGTTTCGATATGTCGGAATATATGGAGCGCCACACCATCAGCCGTCTGCTCGGCGCGCCTCCCGGCTATGTCGGCTTTGATCAGGGCGGCTTGCTCACTGATGCTGTGGATCAACATCCCCATTGCGTGCTCTTGCTCGATGAAATCGAAAAGGGCCATCCAGAGATCTACAATATTTTGTTGCAGGTCATGGATCATGGCAAGCTGACCGATCACACCGGCAAGCAGATCGACTTCCGCAATGTGATCTTGATCATGACAACCAATGCAGGCGCCGCCGATATGGCTAAACCTGCCTTTGGCTTTGCCAAATCGCGCCGCGAGGGCGAGGATCTGGAAGCGATCAATCGTCTGTTCACACCAGAATTCCGCAATCGCCTCGACGCGATTGTGCAATTTGGACGCTTGCCTGTCGATGTCATTGCCAAAGTGGTCGATAAATTCATCATGCAGCTTGAGACGCAATTGGCCGATCGCAATGTGTCGATTGAGTTGACGGATGAAGCGCGCAAATGGCTTGTGGAAAATGGCTATGATGAGGCCATGGGCGCTCGCCCGATGGGCCGCGTCATTCAGGAAACCATCAAGACGCCCTTGGCTGATGAAGTGCTGTTTGGTCGTCTGAAGAATGGCGGCACGGTGCGTGTCGTTGTCACTTCGGATGAAGATGGCAAAAAGAAGCTGGGGTTTGTCTATCCCGAGGGTCCAGTGCTGCCGCGTCCCGAGCGCGATATTGTCGAAGCTGGCAAGAAGCGGGTGGCCGCTGAAACGCAATCGGCTAAGCCCAAGTCACGCAAACCGCGCGCGCCCAAAACATCGACACCGCCCAAGCAAATGACAGGCGCTGTGCCGCATGTGCCGCTCAAGGGCTGATGATCCAATCAGGATCAGCTGACCACACAGACATAAGGCCTCAGATCTTCTGAGGCCTTTTTATTTGCCGCATGGCTTGCCCTTGAAAAACCGGCGATCCGTCGCTTATATGCAATTTCTATATTTTATCGATTTGACGATTGATTGTTTATTCATTGACGGGAGCGCCGATCATGCACAAGGGACGTTTGGAAGCCTTTAGCGATGGTGTCATCGCCATTATCATCACCATTATGGTGCTAAAATTAAAAACACCGCATAGAACAGAGCTGGCTGAATTGCTGAAATTAGCTCCCGTCTTTCTGGGCTATGTTCTGAGTTTCGTGTTCGTTGGCATTTACTGGAACAATCATCACCATTTGCTGCAAGTCTCACGGCGGGTGAATGGCAAGATCCTGTGGGCCAATCTGCATGTGCTGTTCTGGCTCTCACTCATCCCCTTTGTCAGTGGATGGATGGGCGAAACAAGCTTCAGCCTCTACCCTGTTTTGGGTTATGGCCTTGTCTTGCTGATGTCGAACATTGCGTTTTCAATTCTTGTGGTGACTTTAAAGGGTCATCACAGTTCTGACTCGCCGCTGGCGCAAGCGGTCAAGGATAATCGCAAACAATATCTGTCATTGCTGATCAATGTGGCGGCTTTGCCCTTGAGTCTTGTTCATCCCGTGATCAGCCTTGCGCTTTATGTGGTGATCGCGCTGATCTGGCTGGTGCCCGATCGGCGAATGGAAAAGGTCTGCAGCGAGCATGGCACGCCTTGATTGGCGTGCCATCCCCACAGATTTGCTCGACGGGTTGTGTCTGTTAAAAGCCCACCAGATTGAGGCCCAGAAAGACCAGAGCCACAGTGCCGACTAATTTATAGGGGCTGAATTTGGTGAAATACAAAATGGCGGTGCACAGCGCCAGATTGACGAGCATGAGCAGAGTGATCGGCCCCGATTCAATAATCGCCAATGCACCGGCAAATAAAAGCCCAATTGCCACCGGCCCCAATCCGCGCTCAAACGAGCGCTTGAGGCGGGAGTCTGGATGGTTCTGCCACCAAGATGTGGCGTAATAAACGACAATGGACGAGGGAATATAAATCGCCAGAGTGGCGATGATTGACCCCCAAATGCCGGCAATCTGATAGCCAATCAAAGCCGCGATCAATGTGCTGGGCCCGGGTGCCGCGCGCGAAATCGCAAACAGATCGGAGAATTGATTGGCTGATAGCCAGCCCCAGACATCGACCGTCTGATGTTGCATATCAGCAATGATTGCCTGCCCGCCGCCAAAGGAGAGGATTGAGAGCGGCGCAAAGACTAGGATGAGGCCTAAGAGACGATTATCGTCCATCACGAGCCCCCTTATCTGTCACCCAAGCAGCAGCAAGACTGGCGGGAATGGCGACAATCACCACAGGCGTCATCGAAATATGCAAAACACCCACGGCGATAAAGACAGCGAGTGCAATGATCGCTGTCATCCAATTGCGATCAAGTTTGGTGGCCATTTTGGCCCCGGTAGCAAGGGTCGCTGCAACACCCGCCCCTGCCACACCGGCTAAAACAAAATGCGTGGCGGGATAGGCGATGAGTTCGCGATAGGCATAGCCCATCAGCAAGATCACACAAAAGGCGGGCAAGACCATGCCCAGAACGGCGATGGCCGCACCTGGTACACCGCGCGCCCGCAAGCCAACATATAAGGCCAGATTGACGGGATTAGCGCCGGGTAAAACTTGCGCCAGTGCAAAACCGGCGATGAAATCACGATCGCTGAGCCATTTATTCGCTTCAACAGATTCGCGATGCATCATAGGGCGAGAGGCCCCGCCAAATGAGGTGACGCCAATTTTCAAAAAGGCCATCATCAATTGCCACAGGCTGGGTGTTTCGAGCTGTGGTGGTGCGTGTGGATCTGGCTCGGGCTGAGATTGCCCCTTGGTCGCAGACATATGATACTTCCTCCCTGTTATTTTTTGAGTTTGGCGCCGAACAGCGCAGCATCAAGCTTGAGAGCCGCGCTTACAAAGCTGCTTTGATCTTTTCCGCGAAAGCAGCAAGCACGTCTGGCTGCTCCATCTGGCCTGTATGGGGCTTGAGAGAGACGCCCTCCCAGCGCGGCAAAAGATGAAAGTGCAAATGAAACACAACTTGGCCGCCGGCCGTTTCATTAAATTGCTGCACGGTGAGACCCTCGGCCTGCATGCCTGTCTTCACCGCATGGGCAACTTTTTGCACGCGCTGCATGAAGGGGCCAAGAGCCTCAGCGGGCATATCCAGAAGTCCGCGCGCAGGATGTTTGGGGATCACTAAAGTATGACCATCGGCACGCGGCATAATATCCATAAAGGCGAGCGCGACCTCATCTTCAAAAACCTTATGGGCGGGAATTTCTCCGCGCAGCATGCGGGCGAAGATATTATTGCTATCATAGACGGAATTGTTGGGGGCATTGCTCATACGACTTGCCTCTTAGGTTATTTCGACTTGCCTCTTAGGTTATCATGTCACCAGCATAGCGACACAGCCGGTGTGTTTCCACCCTCTGTTATTCGGGCTCAGCCTGCGATTTACGAAAGGGGACGTGCTCGGCATAAACCTCAATGGCCTGTTCGATCTGAGCGCGCTCATGGCGCAGATAATCAGCCACGGCTTTGTGCAGGCGCGGATCAGCCAAGGAGTGCGCTGAATAGGTGGTTACCGGCCCATAACCACGGGCCAATTTATGTTCCCCCTGCGCCCCCGCTTCAACACGCCCTAGCCCCTTCGCCAGAGCAAAATCGATGGCTTGATAATAGCAGCACTCAAAATGCAAAAAGGGATGTTCTTCAATCGCGCCCCAATTGCGCCCATAGAGCGCATCCGCGCCAATGAAGTTGATCGCGCCTGCAATATAACGCCCGGCCCTCTTGGCCATGATCAGCAAAATATCGCCCGCCATGGCCTCGCCGATCAAAGAATAAAACTCCCGTGTCAGATAGGCCGTGCCCCATTTGCGCGAGCCTGTATCGATATAAAAATCATAGAAGGCATCCCAATGCGCCTCGGTGATTTGCGCGCCCGTCAAGTGCTCAATGGTAATGCCATTGGCGAGGGCCTGTTCGCGCTCTTTACGCACATTCTTGCGCTTGCGCGAGGCCAGATCAGCGAGAAAATCATCGAAATTGCCATAGCCCTTGTTGAAGAAATGAAATTGCTTGCCGGTGCGTTGTAAAAAACCTGCGCCACTCAAGTCTTCGCTTTCACTCTGCGAGGAAAAGGTGACATGAATGGAGGAGGCCTTTGTGCGCTCCTGCACTGTGGTCAATCCTTCAATCAAAGCCGTTTGCGCGCGATCAGCCTCCGGCCCCGGGGCGACTAATAATCGCCGTCCCTGCACTGGTGTGAAGGGCACACAGATTTGCAGCTTGGGATAATAGCGCCCCCCTGCGCGCTCATAGGCATCGGCCCAAGCATGGTCAAAGACATATTCACCCATGGAATGGGATTTGAGATAACAGGGCGCAGCGGCAAGCAGATCGCCGTCTTGATTTTCAATCAGCACATGCGTTGGTGACCAGCCCGTGCGGCTGGTGGCTGAGCCTGAGATTTCAAGCGCGCTCAGAAAGGCATGCGAGAGGAATGGATTATAGCGCTCTAAACTGGGCTCGCGCAGGCTAAAAGGCGGTGCGGGCGCATTGAGATGCGGATTGGCACAGGCATTCCACGCCTCAGCAGAAATCTCTGCCATGGAGGAGGCAATACGCAAGGTGAGGTCTCGATCTGCCATGTCAGCCCCATCTCATCTCAATGCCGCGCGCCTCTTTCCAGATGGCGGGCCAATTGGGTGGGCAATGCATTGGCATCTTCGGCCCAAGCGGTGAGATCCTGCGCCCCGGCAGCTTGTCCGGCGATAAAGTCGGGCTCAGATTGCAGATCAACCGCTTGTCCAAAAAACTCCAAGCCGCGCATTTCATCGCACATCATCTTGCCCAGCGCATTGCTCATCATTTTGACGCCATCTGTATATTGATCAAGATTGGCATATTGGGCCATGGCTTCAAGCAAGCCAAAGCAATAGCCAAAGGCCCATTTATCCTGTGTGAGCTCAGTTGGCTGCTGCGCGGCCGCCTCAAATTGCACACCTGCCAGCGAGGAGCCAATTCGCGCCAAAGTCTCGACGCGCTCAAGTTGATCTTCTGACATCATGATCCTGGATTGGAGAACTGGGCAGGCAAGCCATATTCGCTCCTGCCTAATTGAGTTATAGAGCAGGAATGGACAAGAGTTTAGACCCCTTCGCCCTCACCCGCCGACAAATCCTGCCTGCCGCCGGATTTGCCTTATCAGGCCTGTTCATGCCCCCTCTCGTGCAGGCACAGACCGCAGCGCCCCTGCGCGTGCTGGAGGCCAAAAAGGGGCGGCTTAATCTGACAGGCAAAGCGGGCGAAGATTTCGAGATCTGGGGTTTTGATGGCCAATCGCCCGGTCCGATCCTGCGCTTGCGCAAGGGTGAGGAAGTGCGGCTGCGTGTGCTCAATAGTCTTAAGCAATCCATGGCCGTACATTGGGGCGGGGTACGCAATAAAAATGCGATGGATGGTGTCGAAGGATTGACGCAAAAACCCATCGCAGCTGGTCAATTCTTCGATTATCGCTTCACGCCGCCAGATGCAGGCACATTTTGGTATCATGCCTCTTCACTCAACTCTATGCCTGAGCAAGTGGGCCGGGGATTGGTGGGCTTGCTGATTGTCGAAGAGCCAGAGCCAATCCCCGTTGATCAGGAGATGATTGCCCTTGTGCAGGATTGGCAAGTGGGCGGCGATTTCAAGCTGCAACCCTGTCGCCTGGCCGATGTGCCAGCGCTGGTGAGCGTCAATGGCAAGATAGCACCTGAGGGGA
>CAIVAX010000263.1 GCA_903903935.1 uncultured Hyphomicrobiales bacterium
CACAAAGCCTGCCTCGTCAGAGGCCAGAAAGGCCGCAGCTGCAGCCACTTCTTCTACCGTTCCCGTACGTCCGAGCACTTGGCCCACACCGCGCACGCGATTGGAATTTTCACGCGTGCCATAGCGGCGCAATGAGCGCTCGGTATCAATGGGGCCAGGCGAAATCGTATTGGCGCGGATGTTGTGTGGGCCGTAATCAATGGCCAGCACACGGGTGAAATGCATCACCGCCGCTTTGGTCGAGCAATAGGCTGAGCGCCCCGGCAGACCGAAATGGCCGTGGCTTGAAGCAATATTGACAACGGCGCCACCCTCGCCCGCTGCACGAATATGCCCCATGACATATTTGCACATCAAAAACACGCCCGTAAAATTAACATTGAGTGCGCGCTGCCAATCACCGAGCTCAATCTTTTCGACATTGCCATCGGGCGACACTGTGGCGGATGCATTGACGAGCGTGGTGATTTTTCCGAATTCAGCAACGGTGCGCGCGGCAGCAGCTTCGCATTGCTCAGGGCGCGACACATCCACTGCAATGGCAATCGCACGACCGCCATGACTGCGAATTTCGCTGGCAACGATTTCGGCCTTTTCCAAGGAGACGTCACAAACAGCAATGGCCGCACCCTCTTTGGCGAAGCGACGGGCAATACCTCCGCCGATATCCCCACCGCCACCTGAAATGATCGCCACGCGGCCTTCGAGCAGAGCCATGTATTTCTCCCTGATGTTTTTTGCAGTCTGGGAAATGCCGGCCTAGATCGCAAGGAAAAAATGTAGTGAGATCCGCGCACTAGATGCTGGCGAGATAGCCACCGTCCACGCGAATGACCGAGCCCGTGACATAAGAAGCCCGCGTGCTCGCCAAAAAGGCAGCCACATCACCATATTCACAAGGGTCGCCATAGCGACCGGCTGGGATCTGCGCCAAACTCTGCTTCACCACATCATCCATGGCGATTTTCTCGCGTCCCGCGCGGGCTTGATCGAGCTGGGTAATGCGTGGTGTCGCGATGCGACCGGGCAAGATGATATTGGCTGTGATGCCATCGGCTGCCACTTCACGTGCCAGCGTTTTTGACCAAGCAACCAGCGTCGAACGCAAGGCGTTGGACACGCCAAGATTTGGAATGGGTGCAATCACGCCCGACGACGCGCTGGTGATGATGCGGCCCCATTTACGCGCGCGCATCTGCGGCAAAGCACGATCGGTGATCTTGACTACAGACACGACCATGGCATGAAAATGTTGCTCCCAAACCTCGGCCGCAACATTTGCTGCGGTGGAGGGTGGCGGCCCGCCCGTATTGTTGATCAAAATATCAACCGGGCCAAAAGCGCTTTCGATCTGCACGAAATTCGGCTCGATCACCGACAGATCAGCCAGATCCCACGCCAGCTCAAGAACCTCTGCGCCCTTGGCGCGCAAGTCACCTGCAAGATTGGCAAGCGCTGCGCCATTGCGCCCCGCCAGCACGACTTTCGCGCCCTCGGTTGCCAGCGTACTGGCCATGGCGCCACCCAATCCACCGCTCGCGCCAAAGATGAGCGCCACTTTGCCTTGCAAACCGAGATCCATCTTTCTCTCCTCAAGAACCAATTCGTAAAGGCGCGCGCATGTTGCGCAAGAGTGCCAGAACGGAAAGGGCTGTCATTTTGCTGGTCTTCGGATTTTCACTGGGCACATTTTCAATCGTCATCGAAAATGTCGCGCTCTCAGACTCAACTTCAACACGATGGACGTTGCGTGTCACGCCCGGATCGGCCCAGATTTCCACCTGCGTGCGATCAAGGCCAAGCCCCGCAAAGGCCAAGCTTGCGGCAACATTGAGATTGGCTGGAAATTTTTGTGCCGCCTCGCGCGCTGTGCCCGCAAACAAGCGTAATGGTGCATCAATCGCACCAACAGACAGGCCAAGAGGTGGCTTGCGGGTGACCAGACGCACTGAATGAATCTCACCTTGCGCGGCAGCCACCACCCCATCAAGGCCGAGCAAAGCCCCACTGGGCACAAGGATTTGTGCGCCATGCGCGCGCGCAAGATCAATCAGCTCGGGATGAGCCGCCAAGGCGGCAACGCTGAGCACAACAACACTCTTGCCCTTGGCCAAAAAGGGGCGTGCAAAAGACGTAAGCAATGCTGC
>CAIVAX010000264.1 GCA_903903935.1 uncultured Hyphomicrobiales bacterium
GGATGGCCGCGGCAGCGCGAACCGACATACAACCCAAGATCTTGTCACGCAGGCGTTGATCGGCGCCTTTGAGGCCAATAGCCAGATCGGCCGGTTCGATATTGCGCAACAGAACGCCCAAGTTTTTGTCGTCGACGGCAATCAGGTTTTCGAACATGAACATGTTCTCCTGAATATTTGTCATCAAATCCTTATCTAGCTTCAACAGACCCTTCATGATGCGAGATTCTGTTGCAGCCTGTGTAAAGTTCATGATTTTAGCAGCCGCTTTCACGCCGCCGATCTTCGAGGCGCGCAGCGATGTATTAGCCTGGAACTGCGTCTGCATCACGCGTTCGAGTTGCTGAATAGCTTCAGGCTGAACAGAATCAAGTGTTGCTATCCGTTTTAGCACTTCATGCTGCACGATTTCAGGCAAGAGAACAAGAACGTCGGCTGCAATGGCATAATCAAGATGCGCAATGATGAGGCCAATGATTTGGGGATGTTCGCCCTCGATCATTTCAGCGATTGAGCGGGCATCCATCCATTGAAGAATTTCAATACTCTTAGCAGTTTCAGGCGGCGTAATACGGGTAAGGACCGAGCCTGCCTTATCTTCACCCAGCGCTTTGACCATCATGCGGCGGATATAAGTATCAGCGCCAAGACCGATCGAGGTCTGTGCTTTGATGATCGAGAGGAATTCGTCAAGCACGGCATTCACTTTTTCTTGATCAACATCGGCCACTGAATACATGGCGCTGCCCAATTGCTGCACTTCACGTGGAGACAGATTTTTCAGAATTTCCGAAGCCTCATCCTCGCCCAATAAGAGCATTAAGATCGCACATTTTTGGACTCCACTAATAAGTCTTAGTGTGTCTTCGACATCAGCTGGAGCTGGGACTTGAACTGGATCAGCCATAATCTGAAATCCTCAGGGCTAAGATTGATCGCGTTGTATTAACTGCTTTAGCACGGCAGTCACGCGGGCTGCATCATCACCTACGAGCATCCGGATCAAGGTTACCTTGTCGTCATAAGTATTTGCGGTGTCAAGCATTTCAGCAGAAATTCCAGCTGACTTTTTCGGCTTAAGGCGAGCCTTAATCTGTTCAAGGCTTTCCCCTTCGCGAACCTCGATGGATTCGCCTTCACCCACCACTGGCTGATCCATAGCAACGGACGAGGCCATTGAACGATCAAGCAGGCGGTTGAGGAAGGGCCGCAGGGCACCCATGACCACAATGCCAAGGATCAACACAATGACCAATTGCTTGATCGCATCTTCGAGCCAAGGCGCATCATACCAGGTGCGTGTGTCGAACTTCTGTTCATCGGCAAAGGTCGAGGAGACGAGCGTCACCTTATCGCCACGATCAGCGACAAAGCCAATAGCTTCCTGCATGAGCTGGGTGAGGCGTTCACGCTCGCCATCCGAGAGCGGCTTTTCAATCGTCACGCCGTTTTCATCAACAGTTTTGCCAGAGCGCACGCTCACAGCAAGGGTCAGGCGCTTGATATCGCCACTGGCAACCTTAGTTGATTTGACTTCGCGGCTGACTTCATAATTTTTGATGGTCGAGCTTGACCGGTTCTTGGCTGCGTCACCCGCACCAGCAGAATCAGGAGGCGTGCCTGTCAAACCGGCCGTATTGGGCGGCTGATTGGCTGTGGCACCAGGAATGCCACGTGCCTTGCCATCGCTTGATTCTTGCACAGTCTCCTGTTGGGAGCGCATGGCATTCATGCGAGGATCATAAGTCTCATTGGTTTGTTCAGTGCGGGTAAAATCAATATCTGCATTGATTTCCGCGTTGAAGTTGCCAAGCCCGATGATAGGGGTCAACAGATTGGATACGCGCTCACGCAAAATCTTTTCAACACGCGCTTTATATTCGAGCTGCTGCGTTGACATGGCAAAGTCAGCATCGCGATGCGGATTGGTCAGCAATGTGCCAAATTGATCCACAACAGTAACATTCTCCACTGGCAGATAAGGCACGCTGGAGCTCACCAAATGCGCAATGGCATTGACCTGTCCACTCGACAGGGCGCGGCCAGACGCCAGTTTCACGAAGACAGAAGCTGTAGGCGGCGATTGATCGCGCACAAACGCGGAACGCTCGGGCAGGGCCAAATGTACGCGCACGCCTTCAATGTCGCGAATTTCCATAATGGAGCGCGACAATTCATTTTCTTGAACTTGTTTGAGCTTGACCTGCTCGACGGCGCGGCTGGCGCCCATCGGCAATTGTGAAAGCATGGCATAGCCGGTCTGCGCAGTTTTGGGCAGGCCAGCAGCAGCGAGCAACATTTTGGCGCGATAGAGATCATTGCGCCCCACCATCACCTGACCCGTGGATTGATCGAGCTTGACCTTGATGTTCTGTATTTCCAAAGTCTGCATGACAACAGCCTTGTCCTCTTCGCCCAATGTGGGGAATAATTGGACAAGCGCAGGCTCGCGCAACATGAACATGCTGAGCAAGCCAATCAGAATAACAAGGGTGACAGCAATCGCGGGCAAAGCCCGCACCATGGCTGGCTGGCGGAGGAAATTATGCGCAAAGGCATAGCCCTGCCAGAGTTTCTCACCCAGCGGGCCCATTGCAGTTGGTGGGGTCAGGACAACGGATTTTGTGTCGGCCACGAGAGGATTACTCCGGATTGATCAAAAAGCTCTAAACTGCAGCGAGGTGGTGCGACCTCGCGCGGCACACTCAGACAGGCATGGAAACGATATCTTTATAGGCGCTCAACAATTTGTTGCGCACTTGCAAGGTCGCTTCAAAGGCCAGTGATGATTTTTCACGCGCCATCATCACTTTCACGACATCCACTTCATTGCCTGCTTCAAAATCATTGGCGAGCTTGTTGGATTCGTTTTGAGCTTGCGAGACTTGCTGCAAAGCATTCTTCAGATGATCGGCAAAATCACCCTGATTGGATGGGTTTTGCTTTAATTTGCTCGCTGCATTGGAGAGGATTTCACGGGTCAATCCGACATTTGAGATCACAGTCATGACAAATCCTTTCAGACAGCGAGTTGCAGGGGACGATTGGTAAATGTGTGGACGGTTTCGAAATCTTCCATTTCGATCATCAAATGATCGCTGGTAATGGTTTCACCGCTCGAGAGAACCAATGCGCGTTGCAGAACATTTTCTAATTCACGCACATTGCCGGGCCATTGATAGGCTTCGAGCTTTTCAATCGCCTCAATACTAATGTCAGGCATTTTGGTAAAACCGCCAGAATGCTTGCTCAGCAAGCTGATCGCGATCGGCAGAATATCGCCAGGACGCTCGCCCAGTGAACGTGTGGTGAGGGGAAACACATTCAAGCGATAGTATAAATCTTCGCGGAATCGACCAGCTTTAACTTCATTCATCATTAAGCGATTGGATGTTGCAATCACGCGCACATCCACTGGCATGGATTTGGCCGCGCCCAGCGGTGTGACTTCTTTTTCTTGCAAGACGCGCAGCAATTTAGCCTGCAAGGGCAGGGCCATTTCCGAGACTTCATCAAGAAGCAAAGTGCCGCCATCTGCAGCGCGGAAGATGCCTTTATTGGGATGATGCGCACCTGTGAAGGCGCCGCGCTCATAACCAAACAACAGCGCTTCCAGCATTGTATCAGGAACAGCTGCGCAATTGAGTGCAATGAAGGGAGCGGCTTTGCGCGTTGAATTGGCATGGATGAATTTGGAAATCACTTCCTTGCCTGAGCCAGTAGGGCCAACGAGCAAGACCGTCACTTCGCTGGCGGCCACTTTGCCGGCCAGACGCAGCAGATTGTAAGTGGTCGGATCGCCCACAGCCGTATCTTGATCAGGATCAAAAAAGCGGGAAACGAGTTCGGTCGTGAAGCGCCAATCGCCCTGCTTGGGCACAATGGAGAGGGTTGTTCCATTGAACAGGCTCTTCACGCCGAACTCGTGTGCGTAATCATTGAGGATCACAGCGCGATCAAGTTTGAGCTTGCGGCACACATTGCCAAAGCTTGCAGCTGTGGAGGTGAGTTTATCTGCGACAGTCTTGGACATGAGAAGGCCAGCCTGTTGCCAAGGCACTTCCATCGCCATGAGCTTAGCCAGCGTGACATGATGTGTGTCATAGCCGCGTTGATGCAGATGCATCTCCCAGGCTTCGCTGTCAGCCAGATTGTCTGTTACGCAGAGGATGGATTTCATCGCTCGTTCCTCGATTCACTCGTTCAGGGTGATCAAGGCAAGAGCAATGCCAACTGGGGCGGGAGTCCGGGCGAAGGAGCGGAGCGGGGTCACAAATAATATTATAAGTATCTGATTTATATGTATTAATAAATTTATCTCGGGAACGGTTCCAAGTGTTGGTTGCGTCTGCGATTGACCCTTCTGGCAAATTTCCGACAGGGCCAAAGCTTTGACCAAGCCTCATCTGTCCAAATCTCGACGCCCGTCAATTTTACGTCAAAGCCAGTGCAGACGCCTATTCGATCTGCTCTCGTAACACAGCAAATTTGGGGCCAGTTGAGCATGTCTCACGCTCTGTTAGACTCAATTTTCGATATTTTATTTGTCATCATTCATTAACCCTGTTGCAAAATTATCTATCCATTGCGAGCTCACCATGCCCCTTTCGCCGCTGATTGCTATTCATATGACCTTCGCCCTGAGTGCTGTGGCTCTGGGCCCCTTTGCTCTGTGGGCCCGCTTGGGATCAATGATGCGGCCGCATTGGCATAGAGCCTTTGGCTATGCCTGGCTGACCTGCATGATCGGCGCGGCGCTCTCAGCGGCCTTTATCAGAAGCACGAACCCGATGAGCATTGGGGGCTTTTCACTTATTCACCTGCTGATTGGCCAGACCCCACGAGGTGATCCGGTCATTATGTTAGTTTATGTTTAGGGTAGAAGCCAGCGCTGGGGTGGCCGGCGAAGCTGGTTGGGGTTGCGCAGCCGGCCATTGTATAACCTCTGGTGCAGGTGGTTGATATCGCAGCGATGAGTGCGGCCTGATCGTGTTGTAGTGCCGCCGCCAGCCCTCAATGACGATCTTTGCTTCCTTCA
>CAIVAX010000265.1 GCA_903903935.1 uncultured Hyphomicrobiales bacterium
CATATGCCACAAACCAAATTGAAAAATGCCATCGCTTATGAAGATTGGATTGCCCAATGCGATGGCCAAATCAGCTGGGATCAGTTTGATGAAAAGACAGCCGCAGGCCTGTGTTATACATCAGGTACAACAGGCAATCCCAAAGGCGTGCTCTATTCGCATCGCTCCAATGTGCTCCACTCCATGTCGCTTGCTCATGCCGATGCGCTGGGGATTCGCAATTCCAGCGTTGTGCTGCCGGTCGTTCCGCTCTTCCATGCCAATTCTTGGTCGCTGGCTTTTTCCTGCCCCATGATGGGCGCCAAAATGGTTATGCTCGGTGCCAAGCTTGATGGCGCGTCCTTGCATGAATTGATGGAAGCCGAAGGGGTGACGATGGCCGCAGGCGTGCCCACAGTCTGGCTGGGACTCTTGGCCTTTCTGCAAAAAGAGAACAAGAAATTATCGACGACAGAATATATGCTGGTGGGTGGCTCTGCTTGTCCACGGGCTTTGATTGAAACCTATGAAAAAGACTATGGCCTTACCGTCGTTCATGCTTGGGGTATGACGGAAATGAGCCCGATTGGCTCGCTGGGCGCAGTCAAAGACTCTTTGCGCTCGCTGGATCAAGACGCCTTGATCGATCTCAAAGCCAAGCAGGGCTATGCGCCCTTTGGTGTTGAGATGAAAATCACCAATGATGCAGGCCAGCCCCTGCATTGGGACGGCAAAACCTTTGGGCGTTTGAAAGTCGCCGGTTTTGCCGTGACCAAAGCCTATTTTGGCCTTGATGATTCTGTGCTTGATGACGAAGGCTTTTTTGATACGGGCGATGTCGCCACCATTGATGCCAATGGCTATATGCAGATCACCGATCGCTCCAAGGATGTGATCAAATCAGGCGGCGAATGGATCTCGTCGATTGATTTGGAAAATCTCGCCATCGGCCATCCTGATGTTGCGGAAGCCGCTGTGATTGGCATTGCTCATAGCAAATGGAGCGAGCGGCCCTTATTGATTGTCGTGCCCAAAGAGGGACGCATAATCAATGGCGGTCAAATTCTCTCCTTCATGGAGGAAAAAATTGCCAAATGGTGGCTGCCGGATGATGTTCAGACCATTGCTGAAATTCCGCATACGGCAACCGGCAAGATCAATAAGCTCAAATTGCGCGAGCTGTTTGCCGCTTACAAATTACCAAGTGATGCGTGACTCTGAGCCGAGAGAATTAATGAGCTGAGAGAATTAATCCGCCATGCGTGTGCTGGACTCATCCTCTGGCTCATCAGCCCAGCGATCCTTGCGGCGCCGCGAAAATTTCGGCCGGCCCGCAATCAGCTTGCCAAAAATGGAGAACAAAGGCTGGGCGAGATGATCTAAATCTCGCGCATAGCCCACAAACCGCTCACCGCGGCTTAATTCACGATCCAAAGCAGCCAATGTGGCGCCCAATCCCTCATCCTGATCGTCATACCAGACCTCAAGAATGCGGGCCCAAGCCAGCACCAATCCTTGCAGCTTGAGTGCCCCCATCGGCCCCTCGCTCTCCAAATGGGCCGCTTCCAGCATGAAGCGCATGGAATTGATCACAACCCGATTGAGCGCTGTTGCCGCCAGAGGATCGCGCCGCGCCCGTTGATGAATGGATTTGAGCCCCGCCCGATAGGGCGCCATAGCATCCAGCCGGCGCAACAACACATCTGCCAAACGCTCTTTGGCTGGCTCGTCGACAAGCGCCGCATCGCTCGAATTCAGTACGATCAGATCAAGACGCTTGGACAATTCGGCCAGCATGGCGCCTTTCGAGACAAAATGCGTGCGAAATTGCGTCAGACTAAGCCCTGCGCGCTCCGCCACATCTGCAATTGAAATATCCTCCCAGCGCCGCTCGGCGGCCAGAGACATCAAAGCTTCAATCAGGGCAGATTTGGCGTCCTGCGCAGCACCTTGCGGGCCCGGGGACAGGATTGGATCAGGTGAATATTCAGCCATGGCAAACTCCTTCCCCTTAAATAGGGTAGCAGCCCTCGAAGTCCAAGGGCCGAGTCAGGAGAGAAATTTAAACCGACAATTCCACGGCGCGCTGTCTGGCAGCTGCCAAAGCCTTGACCATGAGCGGCTCGAGCCCATCTTGTGCCATCAAAACAGCGAGCGCGGCGGCCGTTGTGCCCCCCGGTGAGGTGACATTCTGGCGCAAGACAGAGGCGGACGTTGCTGGATCACGGAATAATAATTCGCCCGATCCCTCCACCGTCGCGCGCGCCAAACGCCCCGCCAGAGCCTCATCAAGCCCCAAAGCCATGCCAGCTTTGGTCATGCATTCGACAAGATAGAAGACATAGGCGGGACCCGAGCCTGAAACGGCGGTGACCGCATCAATCAGCGCCTCTTGATCCACCCATTCCACATGGCCAATGACGGCTAACAAAGCCTCAGCATTGTGTTTCTGATCCGCACTGGTTTTAGCATTGGCAAACAGACCCGTTATGCCGCGCCCAACACTGGCGGGCGTATTGGGCATAGCGCGGATCACCGCCTGTGCACTGGTGATTTTGGCGCTCAACGTATGAACGCTTTTACCAGCCAGAATCGAGACCAACAAAGTGTGTGCACCCACCAGCCTGATCAAATCAGGCGCGGCCGCCTCCAAAGTCTGCGGCTTGATCGCCAGCACCAGAACTTCAGGGGGAACAATTGTATCGAGTGGCGGATTGACCCTCACGCCATGACGCGCAGCCAAGGCCTGCAGATCAGCCGAAGGATAAGGATCAAGCACACAGGCTGTGGCGGGATTCAAACCCAGCTCAAGCCAGCCCTGCAATAAAGCGCCGCCCATTTTGCCAGCGCCAACCAGAACCAGAGACTGCGGCAGACCAGACATGATCACGCCTCGCCGGTAGTTTCAAACATCACCACATCGAGCGCCTCGCGGGCCGATTTGCCGGCCCAGACGACGAATTGGAAGGCCTGATAAAATTTCTCGCAAGACGAGACCGCAGCATGCAGAAGTGATTCACATTGCTGGCGATTGGCTTCCACACCACCAGCCAGCAAAAGCGCATGGCGATAGATCACCACGCCTTCGCCATCCCACAGGCCAAAGTGACCAATCCATAATTGCTCATTGACGAGCGACAGAAGATTGAGAACCTCAGCGCGTCGCCGCTCAGGCACCTTCAAATCAAAGGCACAGCCCAAATGCAGCGCTTCCACATCCGGCAGCCATGTGAAGGAGACCTGATATTGCGTCCAGCTGGCAGAGACTGCCATGGAGATTTCGTCATCGCCCGCACGCTCAAAAGTCCAGCTGTTGAGCGAGGCCATAGACTCGACAACGTCGACTGGATTATCTTGACGATCAAGCTCAAATGAAGAGAGCGGCATTCCTGAGCCTAGCAAGCGAGAAAGCAAACGCGGTGAACAAACTTGTCAGCAGGGCTGAGCCAACACACGCAACTTAACACACGAAGAGTGATCACTTGTGCACATGCGACAGCAGATGCGAATCACTTTTCATCAACCCTATAACACGGCCTGATAGCTACCAAGCACTTGTGCAAACTCGTTGATTCGTGGCGTTACGTCTATCGGCACGCACACTGTGTCCACAGCGGAGTTGCGCGTGCGACTCTCTTTGAGCATTTCAGAGTCAATCACAGGAGCAAGAGACTGGACAGGAGCGTTCCCGATCTCAATCGCCAGAGCGGGTTTGTGACTCCAGCTTTGCCTCTAAAGCGGCAATACGCGCGGCCAAACGCTCATTCTCATCGCGGGCAAGCGCCGCCATTTCCCGAACAGCCTCGAATTCTTCGCGCGTGACAACATCCATACCAGAGAGCAGACGCTCCATGTGCGTGCGCGCCACACCATCAATCTCGCGTTTGACTCCTTGCGCCATGCCAGCGGCATCGCTCATCAAGCGGGCAAGATCATCAAACATGGGATTTTTGGTCTGGGGCATGGCAAACTCTGATGTGCAAAGATAGGCTGGTTTTGAACGCCCTAGTCTTGCCGCCAATTGCTAGCTCTTGCAAGCAAATTGCTAACTCTTGCAAGCAAAATGACAGTCTGAGAGCTAGGCTGGCTTGACGCAGGCCAAGCCCCGGCGCATTGGCTTGCACATGAGCTTGCCAACTGGCTGGCAATCCCCCGGAGGGAATGAATGGTCCTGCCCGTATTGGCGTTTCCGATGATTGATCCAGTGCTGATCTCGATCGGGCCCTTTCCCATCCGTTGGTATGCGCTGAGCTATATTGCTGGCCTCGTGCTGGGCTGGCTTTATGCGCGCTGGATTGTCGATCAGGATCAGCTCTGGGGAGCCATTCCCCGCCCCCATCGCGACAGCTTGGAAGATCTGCTGGTCTATGTCGCCATTGGCGTCGTCTTTGGCGGGCGTTTGGGCTATGTGCTGTTTTATAATCCCGCTTTCTATGTCGAGCACTTGGAAGAAGTGGTCGCTGTCTGGAAAGGCGGCATGGCTTTTCATGGCGGATTGGTTGGCGCTGCCATTGGCATTTGGGTCTTTGCCTATCGCCATCAACTCAATGCGCTGAGCCTTGCGGATATTTGCGCAACTGTCGTGCCCATCGGCCTCTTGCTGGTGCGCATCGCCAATTTCATCAAGCCTGAATTATGGGGCCGCATCAGCGATGTGCCCTGGGCCATGGTCTTCCCCGTCGAAGAGGCAGGACCCTTGCCGCGCCATCCCAGCCAATTATATGAAGCGGGATTGGAAGGCTTTGTTTTGCTGATCCTGCTGCATCTCGTTTTGCGGCAAGGCACGCTCAAACGCCCCGGCCTACTCACCGGTCTGTTTGGCATTGGCTATGGTGTGGCGCGGATCATATGCGAATTTTTCAGAGAGCCTGATCCCCAATTGGGCTTTTTGTTTGGTGGCGCCACAATGGGCATGCTGTTATCGCTGCCACTCATTCTGGCGGGGGCACTGTTTATCTCGAATGCACAGCGCAAGGCTGCGCAGGCATGAGCGAGTTGCACAGCAAAATCTCGGATATGATCATTCAAGATGGGCCCATCCCGCTTGAGCTTTATATGATGCTGGCTTTGTCCCACCCCACTCTGGGCTATTATGCCAGCCGCGATCCATTTGGGGCCAAGGGCGATTTCATCACCGCACCGGAAATCAGCCAAATGTTTGGCGAATTACTCGGCCTGTGGGCGCTCGATGTGTGGACCAATATGGGCGCGCCCAGCGCATTTCATCTGATTGAACTGGGGCCCGGACGCGGCACGTTAATGGCCGATGCCTTGCGCGCGGCCAAACTGGCGCCTGAATTTGGCGCGGCGCTGCAGCTGCATCTTGTCGAAGCCAGCCCTGTGTTGATCGAACAACAAAGACAAAGATTAGCGCAGAGCGCTCTGGTGCCAGAGGGCGCGATTCACTGGCATGCCAGCCTCGAGACAATTCCCTTAGGCCCGAGCATTCTATTGGCTAATGAATTCTTTGATGCTTTGCCCGTGCGCCAATATGTCAAAACTGCCTCAGGCTGGCATGAACGCGTCATTGGCCTTGATAACACTCAGGCCCTCAGCTTCGGCCTTGCTCCAGAAGCCGAGACCAATATCAACGCCCAAGCACCCATTGGCAGCGTGCTGGAAATCAACACATTGGCTTATCGCCTGATCATGCAGATTGCCCATCGTTTGCAGCAAGCAGGCGGGGCGGCTCTGATCATTGATTATGGCCATGTCGAAACAAGCTTTGGCGAAACGCTGCAAGCCATCAGCGCCCATCACCCTATTGATCCGCTCACCTGCCCCGGTCAGGCAGATTTGAGCACACATGTTGATTTTGGCTCCCTCAAGCGCGCAG
>CAIVAX010000266.1 GCA_903903935.1 uncultured Hyphomicrobiales bacterium
AAACTGCATCATGGATCATCCTAGACCTGTGGGCTTGCCTTTTGAGCTTGCCCTGTGGGCTTGCCTTTTGGCGGCACGTCTCGCGCCAGCAATTAGCAAGCTCGATGTTTTACCTCTACCCAAAAGCTGGCAGCTTTAATATGGTGCAGCGCACATTTTGTCGGGAGCCAGCATGGCCGAACATTCTACACCGCATTTCCACAATCAGCCGGGACTGGCGAGCATTCGCGTTGGTGCCCGCGAATTTATGTGCATAGGCGCACTGCCGCCCTTCGATCATCCGCATATTTATATTGATATGGGTGGCGATAGTGAGACGATCTGCCCCTATTGCTCGACCCGATATATTTTTGATGCGAGCCTGAATGGCCATGCGAACCCCTCAGAGTGTGAATATCAGGACCAGAGTGAGACCTGACAGGCGCGCCATTTGTGGTCAGGGCCCTCTTTGGGGCAAGCACCATGACTGAAGCCGCGCTGCATGCTGTCATTGCTGGTGCTGGCCCGAGCGGCCTGTGTGCGGCTCTGGCTTTGGCGCAAGCAGGCTGGCGTGTCAGCGTGATCGAACAAGCCCCCGTCATGGATGATGTGGGAGCGGGGCTGCAAATTTCTCCCAATGCCAGCCGCCTGTTGCATCGCCTTGGTGTACTGGATCATCTGCGGCCCTTGGCAAGCGAGCCGCAGGCCTTGCGCATTCGCCGAGGCAAAGATGCCGCTGTGCTCGCCACTCTGCCCTTGGGCGCACAAGCGCTGGCGCGTTGGGGCGCGCCATTTCTCGTCGTGCATCGCGCCGATCTGCAACGTGCTTTGCTCGAATGTGTGGCGCGCGTGCCGCTGATCAGTTTGAAAACCGGCACACGCATTATGGGCTTTGCCAATCATCCCGGCTCGATCGAGATTGGCGCCAAAATGGGATTGATCGGACTCAAACTCAGCGCCGATCTCCTGATTGGGGCTGATGGCTTGCGCTCTTTAGTGCGCGAGCGTCTGGCGCTTTTACCAAACGATCAGCCGCTTTATTCGGGCCGCATTGCCTGGCGTGCTTTGGTGCCCGCTGAACGCGTGCCTGATTTTGCAAGAGCGCCAGAGACCAATCTCTGGCTCGGACGCAAAACGCATTTGGTACATTATCCTGTGCGCAAGGGCGCTCTGATCAATCTTGTGGCGATCACGCAAGATCATTGGCGCGCGCAAGATGAGCCTGATCTGTGGTCGAGCATTGGCGAGGCGCAGGATGTGCAGGCCCGCTTTAATCATTGGCACGCTGATCCCAAAGCGCTCATCGCATCTGCACAGGACTGGCGCCGCTGGCCGCTTTATGATCGTGCGCCCTTGCCTCATTGGCATGCGCAGCGCGTCGCCCTAGCAGGCGATGCCGCTCATCCGATGTTGCCGTTTCTGGCGCAAGGATCGGCGCAGGGTATTGAAGATGGCTATGCGTTAGGACAGTCTGCCCAGCGTCACGGCGCTGATCTGGCAGGGCTCATTCAAGATTATGAATCCCAGCGCATGATCAGAGCCCGCAAAGTGCAACAACACTCACGCCAGCAAGGATGGATT
>CAIVAX010000267.1 GCA_903903935.1 uncultured Hyphomicrobiales bacterium
TAGCTCAGTTGGTTAGAGCGCTAGATTGTGGATCTAGAGGTCCCCCGTTCAAGCCGGGGTGGCGGTACCATTAAGATCGGCTGATCAAGCCGAATATGAGAGCTGCCTCATTTTGGGGACTCTTCCTTATCGCTTCTCAGACACGCCGCCAAGCTCGTTTAGTCAATCAGAAGCCAAGTTTCCTTGCAGAGTTTCCTTGCAGAGTTTCCTTGCAGCTCGATCCTGCATTCTTTTTGGTTTGGTTTGGATCAGACCTGTTTGCTGGCTGCAGCAGCGTCCGGTGCTTTTATGAACAGGCGCAGAGTGGCTGATTGCACCAAAGCGCGATGTTCCTCGGAGGCGAAATAAGAATCACCCACAAGAATGGGAAAACGGATCATCGCGCCCATGGATTGCAGCAAAAGCCTTATTTCTTTGGCCTCCAGAGTCAAAAACGTGCCGGTGTGATCGCGCAGCCTAGCCTCCAGTAGTGGATTGACCAGCTTATCCATGGGACGCAGGAACACTCTTGGCGAATTGCCGCCACGCAAAGCAACATCATCTACAAATTTGAAGAAACTCACATTGAGCTTGCTCATTTCAACAAAGATCAGATCCACAATGGCGCAGATCAATTTATCAGCTGTTTGATCGGGGGAATGCGCTTCAATGATCGATTTAGCAGCATCAATCACTTGCTCTTGCTGGCGCAAAACAACAAAGAGCAATAATTCCTGCACCCGGCCAAAATAGTCATAGATCGTGCCAATCCCAAAACCGGAGCGGCGGGTGATCTCTCTTATGCTGGGCGCTTTGAAATCCTGCTCAACCAACAAATCCCAGACGGATTGGGCGATGATTTCTTTTTTCTCGAACTTACTCATGCCCAACCAGTCTATTTAATTTGCCATTTTAGATTTTAGTTATGTGAGTTTAAATCAGCTCATTTCAAGAGATGTACTAATCTTTTCTTTGAAAAAACACCCTAGGTATTTTCCGAACATTCTTATGAAAATAACCAAGTTGGATGAGTCATATTTTACAATAATCAGATATTTAAAGGCTCTTTTAAATAACCGACTGCGAAATAAGAGCCCGAACAGCGTGAGCGCTGCAAACTGTGGAAAACGCCTCAAAGTAGATTATATTTATCCTTAGTATCAGCCTGATGTCGAAGTTACGATTAGACCCTGAACATGCTTCATCCCGAATTGGCTAAAGCGTGACGATTGACAGCTTTGCGAGGCCTTGAGTGAGCAGCAATAAGTGCCCGCCACAATTCATCTTTGAAATTGCAGCCGCTCATGCCACCCGCCTCTTCCTGAAGGATGAGGGGACGGCGCAAGAGATTGTCGCAAGCTTGGTATTGGCCCTTCAAGAGAGCTATGACGCGGAAGATTTACAGCATGATCTGATCAGTGCGATTGAGCGGATCCTAGTGTTCATGGATTCAGTCGAGATCAGCGATATCGATCTGATGCTGAATTCCTTTATATACTACCGTTGCAATTATGATGACCTGAAAACTAAGAAAAACAAAAAACCGATGTTCGGCACTCTTCTCAAAGGCGGCCCCAAAGATCCAGCACGCGCCTATAGTGCCAGCAAAACCTTTGCCTCTTATGTCTATGCAACGGGCAGCAAAGTGGCTCCAGCCAAGCCTGATGACTGGTCACCCTCGAGGGAAGTTGAACTCAATCCAGTTCTCTCAAGCCTCATCCCTCCTCCCTCAGAAGAGGAGTTGGAAAAGCAGAAGCTCGAAAACTGGGTAGCCAAGAAGATCCAAACTTAAGCATAAATTTTAGGCATAAAGGCAAAAGTCAGAAATATTTTTTTCAGGGGCAATGAAAGGCGATAGCTCTGGCTAGACCTGCGTCTCCTGCCGCGTGAACAGTCCGAACAATTGAGTGATGGCAACAAAGAAGAGCAGCCCCGCAAATAAAAGGCCGGACTCGATCACCAATAAGAGATCATTCACAGCTGAGCGCATCGTTCACTCCCCCTCAATCTTAAATAGGAGGGATAATTAGAACAGAAATATCTCAGTTTTATTAAAGTTCGAAGAATGGGTTTAACTCTGCAGGGATCAGAGCTTGGCTTTAGCTTTGCGATCAGCGCCGCGCTCCTGCGCATCGGCCACAGCTTTGCACAAAGTATCATTGCGGCCAAGATCGGCCACCATCATCGCGGCTTCGCGCATTTCAGCCGCCCGCCGGATCCCATGCTGGCGCACGCGCTGGCCCATATAGACTGAGAGATCAGCAAAATCGATTGAAGGCCACGTCTCTTGCAGACTGCCAAAGACTTCTTTTTCGACACCCCAGGCCTTGGCCGAGGCAGCACAATCGACAATCAAAGCTTCAATGCCTTTGATCATAATGCTGCGGCACAATTTCATCGCTGACGCGCGGCCGGGCTCCTCTGAGACCGGCGTCATATTCATGCCCAAAGGATTGAGCAGATCGGCCGCCTCTTGCGCATAGGGGCCGCCGCACAGAATCGGCACTTTGAGATCTGGGCCGGGCACAGGTTGCATCACCGCGCCTTCGACATAATGGGCGCCGATTGCATCGACCTGCGCAAAAGCATTTTTCTTGGTGACGGGTGAGGCGGAATTAATGTCGAGAAACATCTGACCCGGTTTTAAATAATGCGCGGCCTGTTGCGCCACGCCAGCCACCGCATCTGCTGTCACAGCTGAAATTACAACACGCGCCTCTTTGGCTGCGTCCGCAGCAGTGGCGGCAACTTGTAGGCCATTGGCGGCGGCCTCTTGACGTGTGAGCGCGCCCTGCTCTGGATCATCAAAGAGAAGATCATAGACGGCAATGTCGACTTTGCCGGTCGCCAGAAAACCACGAGCAAAAATATGCCCCACTTCGCCATATCCAATCAATGCCAGTTTCATCAGCTTCAATCTCTCACGACATCAACAGCGCATCATCTTGCATATAAAGCCCCTGTGAGGCAAAGTGAAGCACAGTGTTTAACCAGCTGCCCAGTTGCAAGCGGTCGATCAAACAAAAGGGCGATCACAGCTCATGCCCATTCAGACCCGCGATCTTGTTCTCGTGCATACATCGGATGTGCATGTGGATGAAGATTATACCGCCAGTCTCTTTGATGGGGATGGCAATGGCGGATTGCGTTTGGTGCTGGAGAGCGCGCGGGCACTCAACGCCGATCTGGTGCTGTTATGCGGCGATACATTTGAATGCAATCGCCTATCCAGCAAAGTGCTTGCGCAGAGCGCTGACTTGCTCGCCAAGGCCGGAAGGCCTGTGGTGATCCTGCCGGGCAATCATGATCCGGTGATGGAGGATTCGGTGTTTCACAAAGGCCGCCTACATGACATTGAAAATGTCAGCGTGATTGGCCTCACCCATGAGATGAGCGTTGAGTTTCCGCATCTGGATTTAGAGGTCTGGGGCCGCGCCCATCGTCATTATGGCGATATGGATCCGCTCGCTCATGTGCCCCCAAAGCGGGCGCTTTGGACCATTGCTATGGCGCATGGTCATTATGAACCCGTGCCCGATCGCTCAACGCATGTGCGCGCCTCTTGGCTGATTGGCGAGGAGGAGATTGCCGCCACAGGCGCTGATTATCTTGCCCTTGGGCATTGGAACCGGCCTGTGCAAGTCAAAGGCGGAAGCGTGCCCGCTTATTATTCTGGCTCGCCCGATCATGCCCGCACAGTCAATGTGGTGCGGCTCAAAGCTGATCGCACAGTCGAAGTGTCACGTGCGCCCTTGATGTCGCGAGCGCCCTTGGATCTGCCTCAGACCACAGCCGATCTCAGCCCTGCTGATAGGCTTTGAGTGCCTCAAGATCCAAACGATAGCCCCAGCCGGGGCGCTCAGGGGCTAGTGCAAATCCATTTTCAATTTTGATTTGATCGGCAAACAGCGGCAGAGACCAAGGCATGACTTCGAGATAAGTGCCATTGCGCAAGCTCGCCATCAGCGCCAGCGTATGTTCAGGCAGCACATGGCCGGAGACAGGCAATTGCGCCATTTCTGCCAAATGCGCCACGCGAATGAATTGGCTAGGCCCACCAATGCGGCATAAATCGGGCATCAACACATCAAAGCTGCGCTGTGCGATGACGCGGGCAAAATCCTCAACCGAGAAAATACTCTCGCCACTGGCCAGATTCATATCAAGGGCGGCGGCTATCTGCGCCTCGCCATCATGACATTCGCCCGACAGAGGCTCTTCGAACCATTCAAGATCAAAAGGCTCAAGCGCACGGCCCAATCTGATCGCACCGGGGACATCGAAACGTCTTCCCGCATCCACCATGAGTTTAATGTCGGGACCAAGCGCCTCACGCACAGCTTTCACACGCGCCACTTGCTCAGGTAGATTGCCCGGGCTGACGCGCAATTTCATCGCGCGATAGCCATGGCTGACAATCGACTGCGCTGTGGCAATTAATCTATCGATGGGCACATGAGTCCATAGCCCGCTGCTGTAATAGGCGGGCACACGATCACGCACAGCGCCTAGAAAACGATGCACGGGCAGGCCCGCCAGCTTGGCGCGCACATCCAATAAGGCACTATCCAGCGCACCAATCGCCATATTCACAACGCCTGATGTGCCCAGATGATGCGCATCCGAGCGCGCCTGTTCGCATAGGCCTTCGCTGAAAGTGGGATCGCGTCCGATCACCAGCCCAGCCAGACTATTGACCATGGCCTGATGCACCTCAAAGCGCTTGTCATGCGCCGCGATCAACAGGCCCTCGCCCGTCACGCCCTGATCTGTATCGACAAAAACAGCCAGAGCCCCCATGCGCGCGGTTTGCGAATAGGGGGCGCCCAAAGGGCATACAAAAGGAAAGGACAGGCGCATGGTGCGCAAAGCGGTGATTTTCATAGGGCCTCCCTCGCCTAGATTAGCCGGGCCTTTTCAGGCGCGCCAGTCTTGAATGATCATGTAAGTCTTAAATGAACCCGCAAGTTTTGAATGATCGTGCAAGTCTTAATTGATCGTGCAAGTCTGAAATGATCTGGTTGACAGGATCGTGCGAACAGTCACATTCAACCCCCATTATCGCTCGCCTGCAATGAGGAGATTGTCATGAAGGGTCATCATAGAATTGGACTGGCCGCTTTAGCTCTGGGTCTGTCCCTCACCTCCCATCTGCAAGCTGCTGAACAAGCCTTGATCGATGCAGCGCGCAAAGAGGGCCAGGTGGTCTGGTATACGACACAGATCATCAATCAATTGGTCGCGCCAATCGCCTCAGCGTTTGAAGCCAAATATGGAATCAAAGTCACCTATGCCAGAGCCGATGCCAGCGAAGTGGCGCTGCGTCTGATCAATGAAGCCAAGGCTGGTAAAGTCATGGCCGATATTTTCGATGGCACGCTGACCTCTGCCGCGCTCAAAAAACAGGGCATGGTGCTCAAATGGCTGCCCGACAGCGCCAAACGTCTGCCCCCGCAATATGTCGATGCCGAGGGCTATTGGGCCGCAACCAATCTTTATGTGCTGACGCCTGGCTATAATACATCGCTGATCAAAGCCGCCGATGCGCCCAAGACCTTGCAAGATCTGCTCAACCCGAAATGGAAGGGCAAGATTGTCTGGAGCTCCAGCGCTGGCTCAGCCTCGGGCGTGCCGGGCTTTGTCGGGCTGATCCTTGCCGAAATGGGCGAAGAGAAAGGCATGGCCTATTTGCGCGACCTCTCGAAGCAGAATGTATCTGGCATGCCGGTGGCGGCGCGTCAGGTGCTCGATCAGGTGATTGCGGGTGAATATTCCATTGCGCTGAGCATTTTCAACAATCATGCCGTGATCAGCGCCGCACAGGGCGCGCCATCGGCTTGGATTCCAATGAACCCGGCTTTAGCCACTTTGTCGGTGGCCTCAGTGACCAAGGGTGCGCCGCATGAAAATGCGGGCAAGCTGCTGCTGGATTTCCTTGTCTCGGAAGAGGGACAGAAAATGTTCCGCGACGCCGATTATATGCCGGTTGATCCCAATATTGCCCCGCGCGATCCCAGCCTGCGGCCGGATGGCGAGAAATTCCGCGCAATCTATCTCACTCCCGAGGTCCTCGAGAGCACGATTCCTAAATGGGCGGCGATTGCCAAAGATCTCTTCAAATAAAGATCTCTTCAAATAAGGATCGGGTGCGATCCTTATTCTCGCCTCATCGCGCGCGCAAAACGACCAGACCATCCAGCGCCCAAGCGCCCTGCCCCTTGGGCAGAGCGACATAGGGATTGATGTCTATGCTCTCGATCTCATCGCCCAGATCATGCGCGAGCTCGGATACTGCAACCAGCGTGCGGGCAATCTGCTCGGCATCGCTAGCGGGTGATCCGCGATAGCCGTGCAGCAAAGTTGCAGCTTTAGTGCTGGCAATCATCGCGCGGGCTTGATCAAGCTGCAAAGGCACAGGGCCAAAGCTGACATCCTTATGCAATTCGAGCAAGACGCCGCCAGTGCCAAACATAATCACCGGACCAACCTCAGGATCACGCTGCACACCAATCACCAATTCAACACCGCCGCTGATCATGCGCGCGACAATCACGCCTTCAAACACAGCCTGTGGTGCATGGCGGGCAAGATTATCTTTGATTTTGGCAAAGCCCTCGCGCACGGTAGCTGCATCCTTGAGCCCAACCAGTACGCCGCCGACATCGGACTTATGCTGAATTTGCGGCGAGATGAGTTTGAGCACGACAGGATAGCCAATCGCCTCGGCAGCTTGCACAGCTGCGTCAGCTGAAGCGGCCACATTTTCCTGCGCAGATTCGACACCATAAAGCGCCAGGAGTTTTTTGGATTGCGCTTCATCGAGAATGCGGCGGCCATCGGATGAGGCTTGGGCATGCGCCAGAATAGCATGTGTCTGCGCCTGATCCGGTTTTTTGGTCACACGCGGCTGATCCTCTGACAGGCTGGCCAGACGCATGCCATAAAGGCCTGCTGTATGCACAGCTTTAAGCGCCTTATCGACCTCATGCAGAATAGGCAGATGCGGCAGAGCCGAGCGAAACTCGCGCGAATAATCCGCATACATATAAGACACCATGGAGAGCACCGCGATTGGCTTGGGCAGACCTTCAGCCACTCTGCGATCAACGGTTTTGAGATTTTCGACCTTATTATTGGCGCGCGCCACAGAGGGTAATTCCTCTTGCACGAAGAGCACATCAATATTGGGATCTTGCTGCATGATCTCAATGCATTTGAAATAGGCCTCAGCACTGCTGATCGCGGCAAAGCCGGCATCCAGCGGATTGCCGAGCGATGTGCCCACGCCTAAAATTTCGCTGAGCTTTTGTGTTGTCTCTGCAGCAAGTTCGGGAAATGCAATTTGATTGCGCTCAGCGGCCTCGAGGATCAGGCCTTTCAATCCGCCAGAGAAGGTGATCGCGCCGGCCCGCACGCCTTTGGGCGGCTTGGCATGGGCGAGATATTCGACCGTCTCGACCATTTGATCCAGCGTATCCACACGAATGACGCCCAAAGCGCCCGCCACTGCATCAAAGCAGGAAAGCGATCCAGCCAGCGAACCCGTATGCGCGAGCGCTGCGGCGCGGCTCGCCTCAGAGCCACCAATTTTGAGCGCGACAATGGGCTTGCCGGCCTGTTGCGCAATTTTACAGGCGGCGCGGAAATCATCGGGATCCTTGATGGATTCAATGAAGCAGGACATCACTTTCACGCTGGGATCTTGCGCGAAATAGCGAATATAATCGGCTGTCGTGAGACCAATTTCATTGCCCGTTGTCAGACCATAATTGGGATAAAGGCCACGGCCGCGCAAGGCGCGCACAATCGCCATGACAATGCCGCCGCTCTGACCAAACACAGCCACGGGCCCGCCCTTGAGATCGACCACACGATCATCAGAAGCCGTCATCTGATGGCTCGCAACAAAATTGCCCATGCAATTGGGCCCCGCAACGGCCATGCCGGAATCGAGAATGGCTTGCGCCAATTCTTCCCCCAAGGCGCGGCCCTTGGGATCACCGCCCTCACCAAAGCCGCTTGAAAAAATCTGAGCACTGCGCGCACCCGCGCGGCCAGCCTCACGCACCGTTTCTATCGCGGCGGGACCCGGTACCACAATCACAACATGATCGGGCTTTTCGGGCAGATCAGCGAGACTGGGATAACATTTCAAGCCGCCCCACACAGTCTCGTTACGCGGATTAACGGGATAAATCTTGCCCGGATAGGTCAAGCGCGAGAGCGAGCGAAACACACCGCCAGCCCAATTGCCCGGACGATCACTGGCGCCAACAATGGCGATATTGCGGGGCTTGAGCAAAGCATCAATGCCAGCGGTATAATCAGGCTTACGGGCTTGCGACATAGAGAGTGTCCTTTGGATCTATCTGTGGTGAGTGGTTGTCTGGCAGCGTCAGGGCGCAACATACCAATTGGGTTTGCGCTTTTCCTTGAAGGCCGCAATGCCTTCCTGAGCCTCGGGCGTTTTAATGCCATGGCCGGGTGCACGATGCTGTGCCCCCTGTTTCATCTCGCGCACGCTGACATCATCAAAACTACCAATCTGGGCTTTGGTGAGCGCTTGCGCACCGGGCGCACCGAGCAAAAACGCATCGATGAGATCAGCCAAAGCTGCCTCTCTTGTGTCCGCAGCATGCACCTCATGCACAAGGCCAAGGGCAATGGCTTGTGGTGCTTTGATGCGCTCGCCTGATAAAGCATAACGGCGCAGATTGCGCGGACCCAAAGCGCGCAGAAGCACGGGCACAACACCGCCGGGCACAATGCCCAAACGCACTTCAGGCACTGAGAAAAAAGCCTCGGGATCGGCCAAGGTCACATCACAACAGGCGGCGAGTGCTGCGCCTGCGCCAATCGCACCGCCATGCACATAACAAATAACAGGCTTTGGAAATTGATCGAGGTCTTGCAGAAAATCCGACAGGCTGACTTTGGGCGCTGCGGGATCATCTGACTTTGGCGCGACATCGGCGCCTGAGCAAAAATGTTTGCCATTGGCGGTGATCACAACAAGTCTGGATTTTGGATCATCTGCGAGGGCAGCAAGATGAGTGATGAGCTCACTCAACATCTGCGAGCTGAGCGCATTGCCACGATCTGGCCGATTGAGGGTAATGGTCGCGACACCTCGATTGGAAAGATCAGTCACAATCGTTTCAAATGCCATTCCGCCTGCTCCCCAAAAGCTGTCATCTTCTGGGGAGATATATCAATCAGGGCGCGGGCAGACGCAAGAGGAAGTGATCAGGGTTCCATATAAACACTAAGGGCATAGCCGCCTGTGGAGGCGAGAGCACTGATAACAACTCCCCAAGCCATATCCAGAAGGGTGACGCCCACAGACCAATTGCGCAAAGTCGCCAGATTGGTCAGGTCATAGGTGCCATAGGCAAACAGACCAAACAGGCCACCCATCAGTAGAGCTATTTTCCACGATCCCTCACGCAAGCCGGGTGTGACGGCGAACACGACAACGCCGACCAGATAGAGTGCATAAAACAAAAAGGCCACGCTGATCACCGGCTTTTCAAGAAGCATGTCGCCCAATTGATCACGATAATAGCCAATGGCGACAAAGCCAAGCCAGATCAGGTCCCCTAGAAGGAAAACGGCGGCCGAGCCGGCATAAGCCCATAGATATTTTGTCATAACCGCCTCGGGTCTTGTGCTGGAGTTCTTAAGATCTTACGCCATTGCAGGCCAAATGGATTGATCTGGGTCATTTTTACTTAGGAAACCATTTGACCCTCGGCCTGAGCCCACTAATCTGCTAATCTGCCCGCACCAAGCCCGCACAGGGCTCCAAGCCTAAGATCGAGATCAAACATGAAACTCTATGGATTTTTCCGCTCCGGTGCCTCTTATCGCGTGCGCATTGGGCTTAACCTTAAGGGGCTGAAGGCCGAGGGCGTGTCGCGCCATTTGCGCAAAGGGGAGCATCTTGCCCCTGATTATCTGGCACTCAATCCGCAGGGGTTAGTCCCCAGCCTCATACTGGATGATGGCACAGTGCTCACCCAATCCCTCGCCATTCTCGACTATCTTGACGAGACACATGCTGAGCCCGCCTTTCTGCCCAAGGACCCTGTGCAGCGGGCCAAAATTCGCGCCTTTGCACTGGCGATTGCCTGCGACATTCACCCCGTGCAAAATTTGAAAGTCCTCAATGCCATTCAGTCCCTCACCGGCAGTGCAGAGGTGATGAATGACTGGGCGCGCTCGACCAATCAGACGGGACTTGAGGCATGCGAGGCTATGATTGCTGACAATTCCGGCCCGTTTTGTTTTGGGGATAAACCCACCTTGGCAGATATTTGCCTTGTGCCGCAGCTGGTGAATGCACGGCGGTTTGGTGCAGATTTATCTAAACTGCCACGCCTCTTGATGGCTGAAGCCGCTTGCCTGAAACTGCCA
>CAIVAX010000268.1 GCA_903903935.1 uncultured Hyphomicrobiales bacterium
CCGCGAACCCGCCACTCTGCTTGGCCCCAGTTTTCAAATGTCCTTTGCTGCTGTGGCCGCAATGATTGCCACTTATGAACGCCCATTGGGAGGAATGGCGTCAGAGGAGAAAAGTTTCAATGGCTGGTTCGCGCAAGGAGCCAAGGTCCTCCTCACCATGGTGGTGACAACTTTAGTAGCCAGTTTAGCAACCGATCCCTATTCGCTGTTTCATTTCCATCGCTTTAATCCCTATGGATTGTTTGGCAATGCGCTGACTTTGCCGATTGTCGAATTCATTATCATGCCCATGTCGCTATTGGGTGTTATGGCTTGGCCCTTTGGTCTTGATCTGCCCTTTTGGTGGGTGGCTGGGCAGGGCATTTGGCTGATGATGCAATCAGCGCATTATGTCTCGAGCTTGTCGGGATCAGCCATCTATCTGCCTGCCTTTAGCGGTGCTGCCATCTTGTGGCTGAGTGCGGCTTTGGTCTGGTTGACGCTGTGGCACAGCTGGATCCGATGGGGCGGCCTCATCTTTGCTGTGCTGGGCGTGACACTCGCCTGGCAGAGCCCGCGCCCTGATCTGCGCATTGATGCGCAGGGTCGCACTTTGGCTTTGCGTTCACCCTCCGGGTCTTATGAAATCCTCAATGGGCAGGCCAATCTCTTTGCGGTCTCGCAATGGCTGAGCGCCGATGGCGATGCGCGCGCGCCCAATGATCCTAAATTGAATGGCACTTCGCGCTGTGATCGCTTGGCTTGCATTGGCCTCGTGGCGAGCGGGCATCAATTGGCGTTGATTAAAGATGCGGCTGCTTTGCCTGAGGATTGCCGCAGATCCGATCTCGTCGTGACTTTTTTGCGTGTGGGCACATCATGTCAGGGGCCGGATTTGGTGCTCGATGGTCGCTTCTTTGATCTTTATGGCGCCAGTCAGATCAGCTTTGGGCCAGAGGGCGAGCCCACCATAATAAGCGAGCGCGGCCCTATGACGGATCGACCCTGGGCCTCAGCCCGAAGAAAAAACTTTGCCCCAAACGATCTTCTGAAAGGCGCTCAGCCCCGCTCTTCTTCCCGTGCGGCAGCCATTGCAGCACCCATTGATCCGGGCGATGTGAGCGACGACAGCGTGATGATGGACGATACGGACGCAAGCGAGAGCGAAAACGTGTCCGAAGCGAATGCCGCAGACACATCAGGCCGCAGATGAGTGCGGCCTGAATGCTTAGCTGAAATGGCTCGGCTTAATATTTGCGGATCAGGCTGACGAGCTTGCCTTGGATCTGCACACGGTCGGGCCCAAAAATGCGTGTCTCATAGGCTGGATTGGCGGCCTCCAGCGCAATTGTCCCGCCGCGTTTACGCAAGCGCTTGAGCGTGGCTTCCTCTTCATCAATGAGGGCCACAATAATATCACCGGTCTCGGCAACATCCTGCTTGCGGATGATCACCGTGTCCTGATCGAAAATACCAGCCTCGATCATGGAATCGCCGCGCACTTCGAGGGCATAATGATCGCCAAGCCCCATAAATTCGGGCGGCATGGCAATGCTATGGCTGCGCGATTGAATGGCGGAAATGGGCGTGCCCGCTGCAATGCGCCCCATGACAGGGATCAGCACGCTGTGATTGCCATGATCCTCTTGCGGCACATTCGGGGTAGGAGCGCGCACGCGGCCCAGATTTCCCTCAATCACGGCAGGCGAGAAGCGACCTGTCCCACGGCTGGGGGCGGGGGTTGAGGATTCGGGCAGTTTCAAAACTTCCAAGGCTCTAGCCCGATTGGGCAGGCGGCGGATGAAGCCGCGTTCCTCCAGAGCCATGATCAGGCGGTGAATGCCCGATTTGGAGCGCAGGTCCAAAGCCTCTTTCATTTCATCAAATGAGGGCGGCACACCCGATTCCTTGAGGCGCTCATTGATGAAACGCAATAATTCACTCTGTTTCTTGGTCAGCATTCGATCCGCCTGTGCCCAGCCTTAGTGAAAGTGGAGGGGGGACGAATCGCTTTTCGTTACCGTTTCCACATCCACACTGTTGAGCCTTGAGATAAACAAAACATGAACAGACACTATCTGTTCTTGCTGCGTTCTGCAAGCAGATTATCTTTTGTGGTTAATTGCAGGGGTTTGCGTCAGCGATACACATCGGCAATGGCCATAAAATCGCTTGCTTTCAGGCTGGCACCGCCAACCAAAGCGCCATTCACATTGGCCACCTGCATCAGCTCGGCTGCATTCTGCGCCTTCACCGAGCCGCCATAAAGAAGGGCCAGTCCCTGACCCTGCCCGGGCAACAGGCGCTCGCATGTCTGGCGGATGAATCCATGCATATCAGCCACATCTGCCGCCGTCGGGGTGAGCCCCGTACCAATCGCCCAGACTGGCTCATAGGCGATCACCAAGGTTTTCGCCTTGCCATCAGCGGGGATAGAGTGCTGCAATTGCTCACCCACCACCTCATTGGCGCGGCCTGCCTGCCGCTCGGCCTGCGTCTCCCCGACACAGACAATCGCCACCAAACCTGCAGCATTGACGGCCTCAGCCTTGGATTTGACCAGTGCGCTGGTCTCGCCATGGTCGGTGCGCCGCTCCGAATGGCCGACAATCACATGGCTGGCGCCCGCATCCTTGATCATGAGAGCTGAAATATCGCCCGTATGGGCACCCTGAGGCAGAAAATGACAATCCTGTGCGCCAATGGCGAGCGCCGAGCCCGCCAGCTGGCTGACAGCGGGGGCAATCCACAGGCTGGGCGGGCAGATCAACAGATCCACTTTGCTGTGCAGGGCCGCATCATAGGCCTTGGCCATAGCGCTCAGCTCAACCAGCGAGGCCTTGAGGCCGTTCATTTTCCAATTTCCGGCAACCAGAGGGCGGGGGCTATTGGCCATAGAATCTCCCAAACTTATAATTGCAATGCGGTTAGCAGACCCATACGCCTATGCAAAGGCGGCTGATAGGGTTAATGACGCAGGCAGAAGAGACTGGCCGGGGGTCAGTTGGCTGGATC